>JACQED010000481.1 GCA_016200785.1 Chloroflexota bacterium | reverse complement strand
CCCTCGCCCTGCTCATCTCCCTCTCGGCCATCTCCGCCATTCTCCTCCGCCGCGCGAACGAGACGAGCGGCGCGACGATCGGCCTGCCCGACCCGGCTCTCGATCCGCGCCCGAACAACACCTTCGCGGTCAACGTCGCGCTTGAAAGCGCAACGCCACCGCAGATCGGCTGGGCGCTCGACACGATCCGTGACGCGGGCTTCGGCTGGATCAAGCAGAGTTTTCGTTGGGCTGAGATCGAACCCGTGCGCGGGCAGTTCAATTGGGCGGCGAGTGACCGGATTGTCGAGGGGGCAAAGGATAGAGGGGTGGGGGTAGTTGCCGTTCTCATCACCACGCCCGAATGGGCGCGCGCCGATCACAACGTCGAAACTGTGCCGCCGCTCGACGCCGCCGATTTCGCGAACTTCGCCCGCGCCTTCGCCGCCCGCTACGCCGACCGCGTGAACGTTTATCAAATCTGGGACGAGCCTAACCTCGCCTCGGCCTGGGGCCGCCCCGACTCCGCTGCCGACTATCTTCGCATCCTCAAGCCCGCCTACCTCGCCATTCACCGGGCCGATCCGAATGCCACCGTGCTGTTAGCCGCGCTCGCGCCGACGGTCGAGACCGGCCCGAACAATCTGAGCGACCTCCTCTATCTGCGCGCGCTGTATCTCGCCGGGGCCGCGCCGTACTTCGACGCTGTCTCGGCTAAGCCCTACGGCTTCGGTGATTCGCCCGCCGAGCGCGAGACCGATCCGAATCATTTCAACTTCTCGCGCATGATCCTTCTGCGGCAAGAGATGGTGGCGCACGGCGACGGGCACAAACTGCTGTGGGCCGGTAACTTCGGCTGGAACGCTCTGCCCGAGAACTGGGGGGGCGAGAAATCCATCTGGGGGAAGGTGAGCGAAGCGGCGCAGGCCGATTACACCGCGCAAGCTTACGCGCGCGCGATCGCCGAATGGCCGTGGGCCGGCCCGATGGCGCTGGAAAACTTTCAGCCCGATCCCGACCCGCCCGGCCTCAATCCGTTCGCGAATGCCCCGGAGAACGATCCGCGCTGGGGTTTCGCGCTGGCGGACTCATCCGGCCGGCCGCGCCCGGTTTTGTCGGCGGTGCGTGCTCTCGCGTCGGAGACGCGCGGATTGCTTCCCGGCAATCACGCCGCAACCGATCCCGCCGTCGGATACGAGGGCGATTGGAAATTCTCCGAACTCGGCGCGGACATCCCGCGCAGTGGCCCGGCGAAGATTGTGTTCGACTTCGTCGGCACTGATCTGGCCGTGCGCGTCCGGCGGGCGGACTATCGGGCCTATCTTTACGTCACGATTGACGGCCAGCCCTCGCGTCTTCTTCCGCATGACTCGCGCGGGACGTATCTTGTCCTCACCTCGCCCGACCTCTTTCCGCGCGTCGAGACTCTGCCGATCGCGTCCGGCCTGCGATACGGAAAACACACGGCGGTGATCGAAGCCGAGCGCGGCTGGGATCAATGGGCCGTCGTCGGCTTCAGTGTAGGGCGCTCGCTCGATAATCGGCTCGAGTCTCTCGGCCTCGCGATCTTCGGCGTGCTCGCACTGCTGTTCGCCTTCGACGCTGCCCGTGCCGCGCGCAGAGTTGATTTCGGCTTGCCGTGGAGCAGACTGCGCGACCGCTTTGGCCGGCTCACAGCGTTGGGCCAGACCGTCATCACCTCAATCTTCGCCGGTCTGCTGTGGCTTTCCGCGTGGCTGACGTGGGGCGGCGAACTGCCTCAACTGACCCGCCGCCTCGGAGATACGACGCCGCTCGTCGCGACTCTGCTCACCGCCGGTGTTTTCTACATCTCGCCGTGGCTTTTGCTCACCGTCATCTCGATTGCCGCGCTCTTCGTCCTCTTCTATCTTCGGCTCGACGTCGCCCTGGCCCTCATCGCCCTCTTCGCCCCGTTCTACCTCCAGCCGCGCCCGCTGTTCGACAAAGTTTTCTCGATGGTGGAGATCACAACACTGTTGGCTACGGCGGCGTGGGTTTTGCGCAGAGTTGCAGAGAGCATTACCACGAAGACACAAAGGCACAAAGGCACGAAGAAAAGTGAACTTAGTGGCTTAGTGCCTTCGAGTCTTCGTGGTTCACGGTTCCCTTATTTCCCCGTTTCCTTCAGTTCCCTCGACTGGTCCGTGCTTTTCTTCCTCGCCGTCGCCTTCGCCAGTATCTTCGCCGCCGACATTCGCGGCGTGGCGACGCGCGAGTTTCGCGTCATCGTCCTCGAACCGGCGCTGTTTTATTTCCTGCTGAGGGTCACGCCGCTCGACCGGAAGGGATTGTGGCGCATCGTGGACTTCTTCGTGATGGGCGCAGTCGTCGTCGCGGCGATCGGCTTGTATCAATACGTGACGAAGACGAATCTGATCGCCGCCGAGGGGGGAGTATTGCGGTTGAGGAGTGTATTCGGATCGCCGAACAACGTCGGCCTGTATCTTGGCCGGGCCGTGCCGATCCTCGCCGCGATTGTTTTGATGGGCCAAGATCGCTGGCGACGGATCGCTTACCTCGGCGCGGCGCTGATTGTCCTGCCCGCGCTCGCCCTCTCGTTCTCAAAAGGCGCATTGCTCGTCGGCGTCCCGGCATCGCTCGCCGTCGTGCTGATCTTCTGGGGTGGCAGATGGGCGGTAGCCGGACTCGGGGCGGCATTGGTGGCCGCGCTTGGCCTCGCCCTCGGCCCCCTGAGCCGTAATCCGCGCTTCGCCAATCTCTTCGACGTTCAATCCGGCACGTCGTTCTTTCGCGTCAGGTTGTGGCAGTCGGCACTCTACATGATCCGCGACCACCCACTCCTCGGCGTGGGGCTGGATAACTTCCTCTATGCCTATCGCGGCCGCTACATCAACCCTGAAGCGTGGCAGGATCAGAACCTCTCACACCCGCACAACGTCGTCCTCGACTTCGCCGCGCGGCTGGGGCTTTTCGGACTGGCAAGTTTTGTGTGGATGCAGGTGGCGTTTTTCATTACGGCGTGGAAGGCCCTCACTCCCGCACTCCTGCTCTCCCCCTCCCGTGCGAAGCCCCTCGCTCGCGAGACTGCTCCCACGCCACTCGCCACTCGCCACCCGTCACTCGACTCTCGCGCTCTCGCCATCGGCCTCATCGCCTCGATGGTAGACTTCCTCGCCCACGGCCTGGTGGATGCCTCGTACTTCTTCGTCGACCTCGCCTTCGTCTATTTTCTCACTCTCGGCCTGGCCGCCGTTCTTGCTTCGCATCGGCCCCCTCCATTGTGGAGGAACTCGGCTCAAGCCGCCGGCTGAGCACGGATGAAGAGGTGGCATGAATACCATCAAACGCATTCCCCGTTCGCGACAGTATGTCTTCGAATTGGCCCTCCCCTGGCTAGTGCTGATCTTTCTGATTCTCTATACATATGCGTTCTTCTACCGAATTCCTTTCCCCGGCTTCAACTTCAGCACTTCTCGTGCTCAGGTAACTGAAATCCATATTCAAGACCTGGGCCGGCCAAGCCTAGAGATCGGCGACGAATTGATACAGGTCGGCCCCGTGCGCTGGGACGATTTTCGCT
>JACQED010000474.1 GCA_016200785.1 Chloroflexota bacterium | reverse complement strand
GGCATCTCACCCACGCTCGTCCGCGGGCTGATCAAATTCGGCGACGAGCCGGTGAAGAAGCACGACCTCTCGTCACTGCGCCTCGTCGGCTCGACGGGCGAAGTGTGGAATCCCGACCCGTGGTTGTGGCTCTTCAACACGGTGCTGGAGGGCAAACGCCCGATCATCAATTATTCGGGCGGGACCGAACTCGCCGGCGGCATCATCATGGGTAACCCCCTCTTACCCCTGAAGCCTTGTGCCATCTCCGGTCCCTGCCCCGGCATGGCCGCCGACGTGGTGGATGAAAATGGGAGCTCGGTCCGCAATCAGGTGGGAGAGCTTGTCATCCGCCAGCCGTGGATCGGCATGACGCGCGGCTTTTGGAAAGACCCACAAAGGTACGAGGAGACCTACTGGTCGCGTTGGCCGAACGTGTGGGTGCACGGCGATTGGGCGGCGGTGGACGAGGACGGCCTGTGGTACGTCCTTGGTCGCTCGGACGACACGATCAAAGTCGGCGGCAAACGCCTCGGCCCGGCGGAGGTCGAATCGATCCTCGTCAATCACCCCGCCGTGACGGAGGCGGCGGTGATCGGCGTGCCGGATGAAATCAAAGGCAGTGAGGTGGTGTGCTTCTGCGTTTTGAAACCGGGACACACCGCCTCGCAATCGTTGCGTGATGAACTGATGGAGAAAGTCGCCGTCGAGTTGGGCAAGCCGCTGAAGCCGCGCGAGATCAAGTTCGTAAAAGACCTGCCCAAGACGCGCAACGCCAAGGTGATGCGGCGGATCATTCGGGCGGCTTATCTGAGGGAGGACGCTGGAGACACGTCGGCGCTGGAGAATCCGGGGGCGGTGGAGGAGATCAGGAAGGCGCAGTGACCAGCTTATGGGCAGTGCTCCGAAGCCGCCAAAGAAAACCGGGCGCGAAGTCGAGGTCGATCAAAGCGGACGCACCGACGTTCTTGCCGTTGGCACAGTCGTGGCTTTCTCGGACGGTCTTCAGTCGTCACTGCGCATATCCTCGAAAGTGAAGCGCGAATGCTTTCGACGTCTGAAAGCGCGTGGAGTGCGCAAGCATCTCATCGGGATCAAACTGTTCGCGGCCGGGATTGCGCTAATACTTGAGCCTTTTCTTCCGTGGCTGACGATTGTCATCATTGATCTGGAATACGTCGGCTGGGAAGCCGTGATCAAGGAGCAAGTCGTGCGTCAATGGAGAAGACACCGCCCTGACTCGAAAATTCCGAAAATCGAGTTTCGCCAGATCGGGAAGGGTTCACGTGCTCACGATTTGGCACTGGCAGTGTATCGGGGAGAACAGAAAGCCGACAGGGAGGCAGAAGCCGAGGAATTGCTGGCCGCCTGCTGAGAAAACGAAAAGCCGGGGCAGGTCTGTCATGTGACCCTCACAGCCAAGTCCTGCCCCCGGGTGGGTACGGGGGATCGCTTGGCCACCCGGCTAATCTAGGGATAGTTTAGACCAAAGACTATAGGAAGTCAAGCGCTCCGCGGTTTGCGAATGCCCCATAAGATTGTTTTTCCTTCCCGACGATTGTGCTCCTGATTTGACCAGCCGCAAAAGCAGGCCGCAGCTTATCTTTACCGACGCATGGAGCCTCTTCATCTTGCGATCCCCGTTGGCCGCTACCACCAGCCGCAGGGTCACTCCAACGACTGCGCCCCGTTCGCCGTTGCCATTGTCGTCAATGCGCTCACCGGATCGCAGATTGACGGTGCGATTCTCGCCGAAGTGATGAACCAGCCGCGCCGCTGGCTCGGCCCTCTGCCCATCCCCGTGATCCGCCGCATCCCGAACTGGGCCACGTTCCCCTGGGGTATCACCGATCAACTGCAACGGCACGACATTGCCGCGCGATGGCGCTTTGGGGCGGACGAGGAGGATTTGTTCGCGGCGCTCAAAGAGAACCGGATCGCCATGCCGATCGTCGGGTCGCTCTGGCCGCTGTGGGCGCATGTCAAGATTCTCGCCGCGCACGATCCCGAACGCGGCTGGGGCTTCGTAGACCCTGCCCGGTCTGATGGCTCGCTGAGTTGGGAGAGCGAGCGGCAATTCGGATCGTCCTGGGCCAATTACGCACACTTGCTCGTGGAAACTCTATGAAACGTGGCACGGATAGAACGGATGACACGGATGATTCTCGCAAGCGAATCAGTACAATCCGTCACCTCCGTGCAATCCGTGTACAGTGGTATTGTGTGGTTCGGTGAAGGATGGAGAGAGACAAAGTGGACTTCCAACTTACCGAAGAGCAGGAGATGTGGCGGGCTACGGTGCGCGAGTTCGCCGAGAAGGAATTGAAGCCGCGAGCGCGGCACGTTGACGAAAGCGGAGAGTTCAACTGGGCCGCCGTGCGCAAAATGGGCCCGCTCGGCCTGCTGGGTCTGAACGCGCCGGAGGAGTATGGCGGAGCCGGCATTGACGCCATCGGCGCGGCGATCGCGATTGAGGAGATCGGGCGCTGTTGCGGCTCAACCGGCCTGGTAATCGCGGCACACAATGGACTGGCTTGCGCGCCGGTCGCCCTGTTCGGCACTCACGAACAGAAGGAGAAGTGGCTCAGGCCGCTGGCAAGCGGGCAAGGCAGGGGCGGCGCGAGTGCTCGCCCTCTTCTCGGCGCGCTGGCGCTCACCGAACCGGGCGCGGGCAGTGACCTCGCCGGGGGCGTCAAGACGCGCGCCGTCGTCGAAGGCGATTCGTGGATTATCGACGGCAACAAGATGTGGACGACCAACGCCTCGATTGCCGACGTGATCGTCACGCTCTGCCGAACCGATCCGAGTTCGGGATCAAAAGGGCTGAGCCTGATCATCGTCCCGACTGATAGACCTGGCTTGACGATTGGCCCTGCCGAAAAGAAGATGGGCGTAAGGGGATCGCCGACACACGCGGTCACTTATGAGGAAGTCCGCGTGCCGCGTGAGAATCTATTGGGAGAGGAGGGACGCGGGCTTCAGCAGACTCTGGAGGTGCTCGACGGCGGGCGAATCGGCATCGGCGCGCTGTGCGTCGGGCTGGCGCAGGCCGCGTTCGAGGAGAGCGTCAATTACGCCAGGGAACGGCAGACGTTCGGCGTGCCCATCGCCGAGCATCAGGCCATCCAGTGGATGCTGGCCGATGCGGCGACCGAAATTGACGCCGCGCGGCTAATGGTATACCGCGCCGCCTGGCTAAAGACTCATGGCCGTCCCTTTACGAAAGAGGCGGCCATGGCAAAGCTCTACGCCAGCGAGATGGCTGAACGCGCCTGCTTCAACGCTATCCAGATTCATGGCGGTTACGGCTATTCCGCCGAGTTCCCCGTCGAACGCATTTACCGCGACCAGCGCCTGATGGCGATCGGCGAGGGGACGAGCGAAATCCAGCGCATGGTGATCGCGCGGCACGTCCTGGATTTGCAGTAGCCGAAAGCAGGCCGGCGTCTGAGGTGAGGGCTATGACTTCCGATTCAGCCACCACACGTAAACGAAGTACACGGCTACGCACATGACGGCCGTGACGCCGATGATGATCCAATATCCGGTCTGCTTCATGATCTCCAGACCGACAAAATAGCCGGCGTAGACGGTGACGGCCGCGTACACGATGACGAACGTGCCGAACAGCCAGAACCGCATGAGTTTCAGCATCTTCGTCTTGTCGTCCGTCATCATTTTGCTGTCCATTTTCATTTTGTCGTCCATGGTGGCATTTCCTCCTGTGGAAACCGGTGGGGAGGGCGCTGCCTCCCGTGTATCGAGTCTGGTCGAATTCTAGTACAAATCAAACTTTAATTGCAAGTGGCCTAGCGACCGGCCAACGGCCCTATTCTCACTGCGTCCCCTGCCGGATTGCCTGCTGCGTCCAGCACGGGGACGTTCGTCAGGTCGGGGTAGGTGTAGATGCCGACCCGCACCCAATAGGGATTGGCCGGCGCGTCGGGCGAGATTTGCAGAGTGAAGAAGCTTATCACGCGATCTCCCTCGCGCCAATGATTTGAAGGAAAACTGACCCCATCCTCCTGCCCCCACCGCGCACCGTTGGCATCCACAAGATGATTGAAA
Organism: Chloroflexota bacterium; assembly: GCA_016200785.1. Classification (GTDB taxonomy): domain Bacteria; phylum Chloroflexota; class Anaerolineae; order Anaerolineales; family JACQED01; genus JACQED01. Next base: position 4,121 of record JACQED010000474.1, on the reverse strand, counting down.
AAGTGATAGTCTGCGCCGGGTTGTCCAGTGCGCCACCACACCTCCCACGCGATCTCGCCTCCGGGCGCGGCGTTGCCGCGCCAATCGTAACCTAGAATCTCAACACCGTTTGCGAGACGACTCCCATCCGGCGCTTTGTGCGGAGGCGAGACTTCGCCCGTCGGCCTCAGGACGAGTCGAGTGTACTCGCCCTCGCCGGGACGCAGTTGAAATGATTCGATCCTCGCGTCGCCGCCGGCCCACGCGAGATAACGATCGCGTGCCGGAAGATCGCCCTGCGCGATGATGACGATGGCCGGGCGCGACGGCAGGACTGCCGCCGCCCGCCCGTCCACGAAACGATGAGGCACGTTGCGGAGAAGAACGTCGAAGACCGCCGGCGCTTCGTCAACGGCCGGATTGTCGCCCTCGCCGACGAACAGCACTTCGTCCGCGCCGTCCTCGGCCATCCGCGCCCTCATCTCGCGCAAGACCGCCGACTGCATCGCGACCGGCGTCCCGAATCCGCCGGGCGTCGCGTGTGTTGCAATGAAATTCAGCAGGACGAGAAACACCCCCACCTGTGCCGCGCCGATTCCGATTGGAACGACGGGAACGAGCCAGCGCGCGTAGTGACGGCTTGCCCGATCTGAGATTGCGACAATGGCCGCGCCTGCCGCGAGGTACGCCGCCGGGAAAAGGATGATGAAGTAATGCGGGAACACCGGCGTGTTGTGCCGGAGGAAGAAGATGATCGGCGCGATAAGCCACAGCGCGATCACCAGCCCAGCTTCCGCTTCCGCGTCGCGGTTGCCTCTTCGCCGAATGGCGTGCCAAAACAAATATGCGCCGCCGCCGACGACCAGCGCGCCTTCAAGCCATAGCAGCGGGTTGATGTTGGGTATGGACGCGAGGAACTCGCGAAATGCCTCCGGCCCGGCCAGCGAATGAGTATCCGCGCCGACTGTGGTCAACCACGCCAGTGCGAACGAGTCGAGTGTGACGCTGGCCGGCTGACCCGCCAGGCGGGCGAGGGTGTCGCCCGCGCCCGACGCGCGTGCCCATCCGCAAGCCGCGAATGGCGCGAGTGCCACAACGCCGAGCGCCAACCCCGACCCGACCCAGCGCCAATCCAGCCGTCGCCGGAAAATTACAAGGAGCAATGCCGTCAGAGGAACCAATGCGATCGCCGAGAGGTGAATCTGAACGAGTAGCGCCAGCAGAACGAAATGCGCGGCGATCCATCTGGGCCGGCCTTCGACGAAGGCTCTGAGTCCAGCGCCGATGTAAGCGAGGGTAAAGAGGGGGAGAAGGTCCTGCGCCCAGATCTTGCGCGAGTAGATCACCGCCCACGGTGCGGTCGCGAATAGCAGCGCCGCCGTGAGCGCCGCCGTCGTGCCCCAGTAACGACGCGCGATCCACCAGCAGGCGGCGACTGCCAGCGTGTTCAACAACCCCACCCACAAGACGCCGCTGATCGGATTTCGCATGAAGGGCGCGGCGAGGGGCAGGGCGAAGAGATACACGCTGATCGGCGAATTGGGCAGGCCGACGCTCGATCCGATGCCGCAGGCGGGCAAGGATTTGAGTTCGGCGAGATCGAGCGCGAGCGAGAACAATCTGGCCTCGTCGGCTTTGAACTCGGTGATGCCCGGCCAGCCCATTCGCAGAAACGCGGCCAGCGCGACGATCGCGGCGACCGCTAGACGTTCTCGAGTCAGTGAGCCTTTCGCAAAATCCGTTTTCAAAACAAAGACTCTCACCACGAAGGCGCGAAGCCACGAAGTTCTCTTGGCGCCACCGTGTCTTTGTGGTTTAGCTCTTTGCCCGCCGAATTATTTGCCATGCCCAGGCGGCAAGCCTCAGAATGGTTAGCATAGTGATCCCCGCGCCGATTTTCCACGTTAGTGGATCGAATATCATTTCGACCCGATGCTCTCCGGCCTCCAGTCGCACGGCGCGAAAGGCATAGTTTGCCCGATAGATCGGCGTGCTCCGTCCGTCCACCGTTGCGCGCCAGCCCGGATACCAGACTTCGGCAAAGGCGAGATAAGCCGGCGCAGGCGTTTGAACTTGTATCGTGAGATGCTCCGCCGAGTATTCGAGATAGGACAGACTGGCCTGGTTCGCGGGAGGAGACGCGTGGAGGGGCGGCGCATTTTCGACGACGACTTCGCGCGCTGGATCGAAGCCCGGCGCGTGAACGAGGTCGAAAGCGGCGCGCGAGTCCGGGACGATGCGTGTTTGATAGATCAGATTCACGCGCGGCATCGCATTGGTGTTCAAGTAAATGTCAACGTCCGGGTCTTCATTGTACACCGGCACGAAGGTCGCATCGGCGGGCGGCACGCCCTTGTCGGCGACGACGAATTGCGCGCCGAGGAAGTTGTACTGCGGCGATCCGCGATGGCCCACCGACCAGTAATAGGCGTCGTAGTGCGCCAGCGCGAGCGGGTTGCTGATCCCGCCGATGTCGTCCAGGCCGAGCATCGCCGCCGCAGCGGGTTGCCACTGTCCGGTCGCGACGTCAATCCGAGTGGGCTGAGGCTGTGATAACAGAAATTGCGCGGCCAGCGGATGCCGGAAGCCGCGTGTGGGATCGTTCGGCTCAATTTCGGCGTTCGCGCCGGCGAGGATGAGGTCGAGCGCGAGCAATGCAGTGACAATGAGCGGAGCGACGATATGCCGCAAGCGATTAGGGGTTAGGGGTTGAGGGCGCAACCAGCGGTCAAGCACAAGTGTCCCGACGGCCAACATTCCCAAATACAGAATCAGCCCCCACGCCAGCGCCGTCCGATGTGCCGGAGTGTCGGCATCGGGCGCGGGGCGGGTCACGCCGAGGTAGGCGAGGGGGAGGGTCAATGCGCCGATGACGGCGAGCAGACCGGCGAGCGCGAATAGTCGAGTGCGAGAATAAGTTACGGAAGACAAGCGGTTGAGGCCAAGCGCCGCGAGATAGGCCAGCGCGAAATCGCTGAGGAGGATGAAGCGCGCCGGGACGCGCAGTTGCCCGAACCCGGGGACGAAGCGATAAAGCAAGTAGTGAACGGGCGTGTATTTGCCGAGGGCGGCGAGGAGGCCGAAGAGGAATAAGAGTGCAAGGAAGAGAGGCAGAGATGACTGGGTGGTGGGGTGGTGGGGTGGTTCTGCCGCCTCAACGCGCGCCTGGCGCGACCCTTGACTCACCGCATTCCCTGCGATGCCGAACAATGCCACGCCGGCCAACAACAGCGTCAACGTCCCGGCGTACCCCGTCTCGACTCGTTCCCACGGCCCCCAGAAGCCGGCTGGCCCTCGACCGAAGACGAGGGGCGAAAGCAGGCCGACCAGTCCGGCCGGCGGCAGACTCCAACGCGAGGCCTCGGCGTAATCCAACTGCGCCCGCCCGGTGTAGCGAGTCAGTTCGACGGCGGGGATGATCGAGATGGCGCTGATGCCGAAAGCGACTAACACTGTTATTAGAAACAGACTGATGATGTGCCACTTCCCGCTCCGGGGAGCCTGCAACCATTCCCACACTGCGTATGAGCCAACTGCGGTTACGAGAACGAGGGTCATCTGCGCGTGCCCGGCCAGCGCGGCAATGCCCAAAACGACGCCCGAGGCGGCGCACCAACCTGAGCCGATCTTTAGACTTCCAACGGATACGTCAAGCCGAGGAACGGCTGATTGCGGCCCATCCGTTTTTCTGTTTCCACTCCGCTGGAAGTTGGCCTCGCTCAACCCTCGCCTCAGAAACGCGAACGCGAGCGGAAGGTATGCCGAAACTGCGACGATATTCAAATTGCCGACGTGCGTGACGAACACATCCGAGAACATATACGCGATTGCGCCGACGACTGCCGCCGCGCGTCTCACGCCCTCCATTCGCAGAGCAACGTACATCGCCGTGCCCGCCAACCAGAAATGGAAGAAGACCAGCCACTCCATTGTGAGATAGGAGGATGTGGGAAGTAGGAAGAACGCGATCAGATTAATGGGATAGAAGAGGCCCGACTGATTGTCGGCGGCGAAGGGCGCGCCGGAATACAGGTGAGGATTCCAGAGAGGGATGTGGCCGGAGCGGAGACTGCGGGCCGCGAACGCATAGGTCGGCCAGAGGAATGAAACCAGGTCGCCGCCGCCGCGCGGAATCCATGCGC
>JACQED010000473.1 GCA_016200785.1 Chloroflexota bacterium | reverse complement strand
GCGGGAGGCCAATGATCAAAAGCAGTTGGCTTCCGCCGAAGCCGAAGCCCGATCCGAGGATGAGCAGTGCGACCCCGGCGGCGAAACCGCCGAATGCGACGTCGCGCCCCGGCCCCGCCGACTGCTCCGTTATCGGCTGAAGGAGAAACAAGCCGATCAGCAGTCCGGCGAACAAACCGAGACTCAATCCCGCGAGCAAATCGAGCACGGCATCAAGCGGCGAGCCGAGCGCGCCATAGGCCAGCCAGGGCAAGGCGACGATGGGGGCGAGGGCCAACGCGGGGCCGAGCGCACCGAGGCGCCGGCCGATCTTGTGTCCGCGCGTTCGGGCGAAGATCAGCAGGCCGGCAGCGCACAGACCGCTGAGAACGATCTGAGCGAGGGAAGCCGGTTGACTCCAGGCCGCCGGGAAGAATCGCGGCAGGGCAAGCACGAACAGATAGCCGACGGCCAGCGCCCACGTTTGATAGACGGCGCGAAAGCGCGGCGCGCGGACGAGGAATGCCAGCGGGAGAATCGGCAGCGCCAACAGCAGGCCGTGCCCCCAGGAGATCAACGGCCAGGCGAACCACGGCAGGGGTGCGCCGCTGATGAGCAGGCTCTGGTCAACGACCCAAGCGATTAAGTGATAGAGAACGGTGATGAGGACAATCCAGAAACTAGCGGCGGCGAAGAGGAGATAGGTAAGACAGCCGGGACGGGCGGGAGCAGCGGAGGGTTGAGTTGAGGTCATGCCGGGAAGTATACAACAATGGATGAGAGTAGGAAACGGAATCAAATAACGTGAACGGAGGGCCGCCAGCGCCCTCCGTTATTTTCTCAAATCCGTTGCAGTCTTCACGCCGACTCGACCAACGCGGGCGGCGGCGCAGGCGTCGAAGGAAGATAGGCCCGCGTCCCGAAACGGGTGAGCACAACTGCGCCCAGGCCGACCGAGGCGAGCAGGATGGCGAGGATCAAGCCCAGGCATGGAATGAGGCGCAAGGTTTCAACGACCAGCGTGAACACGAACGTGCCCAGCGCGCCGGTGACAGCCGGATGAGTCTCGGAGAGACGCAGCGCAGGCGCGAGCCTCGCCCCGACCAGCGCGCCCATCGCGATCCAGCCGAACAGCGCCGCCGCCGTGAGTCCCAGCCAGCCGATCAGGCCGAGGCACAGCGCGAGGATCAAGATCGTGAACAACACGCCGCCGACGATGGCGGTGAGCAATCCCATGCCGCCGGCGGCGAACGGCGCCGCGAGGATCGCTTGCCCGACGCGCGCCGTCTGATCCGGCCAGAACAGAGTCACGAGCAGGGCCAACACGCCCAGCGTCAGCGACCAGCCGAGAATACGGAAGAGCGTGCCAATGCCGAGATCGGCCAGGTCGCCCAGCCCAAAGAACGGCGGCCTGAAAAGGGAACGATCGGCCAGCGCGCTCGGGCTTGCGGCCGTGACTTCGCTGCCCTTGATCTGCGCACCGGGAGCGCGGTTCAGGCTCCCGCCGACCGTGACCAGATCGCCGTTCACGATCGCCGTGTCCTTCAAGTCGGCGCTGCCTCCGACGATCGTCACGTCGCCGCCGATCTCGCCGCGGGCCTCGACCGACCCGCCGACGATCACGACATCGCCGGTGACGCGTGAACCTTCTTCGAGCGTCGCCTTTCCGCCGTAGACGACGAGATTGCCCGAGAGCGTGCTGCCGGCTTGGAGCGTGTAATCCCGGCCGACGACGATTTCGTCCGGCAGGCCGCCGGCCGCGTAAGCAATCGGGACCACGGGCGCAAACGCGAGCGCAAAGGTGAGGAGCGCAATGGTGATGGTGAGTTGCTTGATCATGTTGTTACTACCTTCGGTGAAAGTTTATTGAACCAATAGGCCCACAGCCCGACGAGCGGGAGCGTCGCCAACAGGCCGGCGCTGACGATAGGTTGTTGGGCCGACCAATCGAGCAAGGCCGTCAACGCCAGCCACCCTCCGCCGCCGACGGCCCGGCAAACGTCGAGGAAGGGCAGAAGCGCGCGCGCCAGCGTGAGGAACGTGGGCAAACGGAAGAACGCGCCGTAAGCGCCGGCCAGCGGATTGATCGTCAGCGCGGCGACGGCAACCGTGCCAACGGCGAGCATCATCCCTCCGCCGATCATCCGGGCGAGTGACGCGCGCCCGGCCAATCGCGCGGAGGCGCGTTCGGCAAAGCCGACCGGGGCCGGGATCGCCGGGGCCAGAGTCAAGAGGGTATCGCTTGCGTTCAGCGCCTCGCACAGTTCGCGGCAATCATCGCACTCCGCCAGATGCGCGTCGAGCGCGGCGCGATCGGCGGGAGGCAGGGGCGCGTCGAGCGCGGCGGTCATCATTTCGTGAAAGGGCGCATGATTCATCGCATGGCCTCCATCCTGTAGAGACGTTCCGGCGGATGGAGACGTTCCGATGGAACGTCTCTACGGGAGGCGTCTCTACGTTCGTCCACCAACGCTTCGGCCAAGGCCAATCTGGCGCGGTGCAGGCGGCTTTTGATCGCGCTGACTGTTCCGCCGCAGACCTCGGCGATTTCTTCGTAGGAAAGGTCATACCAATAACGCATCACGATCGCGGCCCGATCTTCGAGCGACAGCCGAGCAAGATGCCTCTGGATGAGCGCCGTCTGCTCGCCGCGCACCGTCTGCTCCTCCGGGCCGGGATTCGGTTCGGCCAAAGCCGCCACGTAGATTGACGGCAAAGGTTCGTCGAGCGACAGCCAGGTGAGCCGCCGTCTGCGCAGAAGGTCGATGCAGTAGTGCGAGGCGATCGAGAACAGCCACGTCTTGAACGAGCGCCGCGAGTCGTAAGTGCTCAGGCGCGTGTAGGCGCGCAGGAACGCTTCTTGCGCCGCGTCATCGGCCTCGGCGGCATCGCCGAGCATGCGGTAGGTCAAGTTGTAGATCGGCGTTTGATACGTTTCGATCAGGCGGGCGAATGCCTCCTGATCTCCCGCCCGCGCCCGTTTTATCCAGATTGTTTCGTCCGACACCCGACTGCCCTTTGCCGCGCCTGGATTGTTCCGTCGGCTACACTCTATTACGAATCCAGGCGCGTTGGGTTGCGCGCCGCGCGTTTCATCGTTTGCCCGTGCCTGGCCGCCGCAAACTGCAATCAAGAGAGAGGAAGCGGCCTGAGCGCGATTGCTTTGCCGACGTTGAGAAATATAAGCAGGGCGTTTGGCCGCTGACCCAATTGCGCGGCGATGGCATCGGCGTAACGCCTCAACTGTCTGTCGTACTCCTCTTCGGCGACCTTTCGCATCTCGGCCTCGTCTCGCAATTCGTCGGTTTTGAAGTCCGCGACTGTCCAGCGGGACTCGCGGAGATAAAGCACGTCGATCTTTCCCACGTCGTCGCCCAGCGCATACGGAACCTCGTGATACCGCTGGGCCGCGTCCATTTCGGCGAAGAGGGGGTGGGCGCGGAATCGTTCGAGCAGGCGGCGGGCATCGCGCAGGGCCGCGCGAATGACAGCCTCGTCGGTCAGGCCGGCCTCGAGCGCGGCGGGGCGAAGCCGGTCGTCGAAGCCGGGGGCGTCGGGGAACATCCAACGGCGTAAGGCCTCGTGGGCGAGTTTGCCGACGACCCACGCCGGAGCGTCGCGCCCGGCGGCGACGACGCGCCAGACACGGGCCGACGGGCCGACCCTCTCGTCGGAGTCGGTCTCCACTGCAATCGATTCCGTTGTGAGTCGAGTCAACACGGGCTTCAATAAGGAGCCGCGCGCCGAAACCGGTTCTGACTCGGATTGAAGAGTCGAGTCCGAAATCGGAGGCCGATCGGCTGGAAGCGGATGGAGTGTCGCCGTTACTGTTGCCGCCCAATCGGGCGCGGGCTGAAGCGCGACGGGGCCGCGGATTTCACCTTGAGGCAGGTGCGCTTCGTCGAGTCCGATGGTCAACGCGAGTCGAGCCAGCCAGCCCGAAAGCCGCAGTCGGCCCGGATCATCTTTGGCCGTGCTGACTTTCGCGTGGCCGCTGACGATCACTTTCTCTTTCGCGCGAGTGACGGCGACGTAGAGAAGGCGCCGGTCTTCGGCGTCCTCGCGGTCGGCGTCGAACAGCGCGCCGAGTTGCCACGAGAAGGGCCGAGGTTTGCCCATTGCGGCGACCGAAGAGACGCCCCGGTGGGGCGTCTCTACCTTCAACAGAACGCCGAGATCGGGATCGAGTCGAATGGAGGCGCTGCTTCCGGTGTGATCGTAGCCGGCGTCGGCGAT
>JACQED010000453.1 GCA_016200785.1 Chloroflexota bacterium | reverse complement strand
GCCTCCCTGCAGGCGGAAGGCCTCGCCACGACCGGCGGGGCCGCTGGGCCGACGCCCATCCCGCCGACGTCTGCGCCGCGCGCGCCCGCCGCCCCCACGCCGACGCCGGCCGTCTCAGCCGGTTGCAATCAATTGATCGCCAACGGCGGATTCGAGAGCGCGCGCAGCCACCCCTGGGTCGAGATCACGGCTCTGCAAGTTCCGATCATCGGCGCCGACTTCCCGCGCACCGGGCAGAAGAGTGCCTGGCTGGGAGGCACGGACGAGGAAGCCTTCCAGTATATTTATCAAGACCTCTCGCTACCGGCGAACGCGAAGGCGGTGGTGTTGACTTACTGGCATTACCTGGAAGAAGAGGTCAGCGGCAAGCCGGCCGATGCGACCTTCAGCGCCGTCGTGGCCGATCAACAGGGCAACGTGCTCACCACGCTGGAATCGTTTGCCAGTTCGAAGGCCGACCAACAGTGGAAACAATCCACGCTCGACATGAGCCAGTTCGCCGGCAAGAAGATCAGGCTCGCGTTCGCGGCCAGCATGGCGCCGAAGAACAAGAGCAATTTCTTCGTGGACGACGTGGCGGTTCAGGCTTGCACCAGCGGCAATCCCGTCGCGACTCCGCCGCCGAGCGGGGCCGGCGTGAAGGTCACCGGGACGATCACCGACTCGGCCACCGGCAAGCCGATCGCCGGCGCGGTCATCTACGTGCTCAAGCCCGGCGTCACCGCTTCCGCCGCCGCCGCCGACGGCCAGATTTCGGCCAGCGAGTTGCTCAGCCAGGGCACGACCGATCGCAACGGTTACTTTGAACTGAAAGATCGCCTGCCGCGCGGAAAAGTCTACAGCGCGATCGTCGTCGCGCAAGGCTATCGCGCCATCTACGCCGACGGCGGCTTCGAGATCAAGCCGAACGATGCCGATCCGGTGAAGTTGACGGTGGAGATGCAGAAGAGTTTCTGAGTGCCGTTCGCTGATGGCGTATCGCATATCGCTGATGGCGTATCGCGTATCGCTGACGGCGCATCGCCTATCGCCGACCACGATACGGCGATAGGCGATAGGCGATAAGCAAGGATTGAATCGATGGATACAACGTCCTGCTGTGTCTGCGGCAAGCCAAGCACGCGGACTCTCGGCCGAAGGCCGTTTTGCGACGAGCATTACGAGCGCGCGATTCGCGAAAACCGTGGATTCTGGCGGGCCGGGTTGGGGAGCATCGCGCTGTTGATCGTCTTCACGGCGGTCGTCGCGGCGATCGGCTCGGTCGTGTCGCCGACCCTCTCCGACAGCGCGCTTCTGGTCGTCGGGCTGATCCTGGCCCTCGTGCCGTCGGTGCTGTGGCTGTGGTTTTTCTACCGTCAGGATCGGCTGGAGCCGGAGCCGCGCGGCTACGTGATCGGCGTGTTTCTCTTAGCCATGCTCGTCACCGACGCGGTCGGGCGGCGTCTTCTGCTCGATGTCTTCCGAGTGCAGGAGTGGATGGTGTTCAACCCGACCAGCGCACTCGTCGGATCGATCCTCGTGATCGGCTTCACGTTGGAGGCGATCAAGTACGCCGTCGTGCGCTTCACCGTTTACACCACGCTTGAGTTCGACGAGCGGATGGACGGCATCGTCTACGGCACGGCCGCCGGGCTGGGCGTGGCGACGATGCTCAACCTGCGGTTCGTTTTGGAATCGGGCGGCGGGCATCTCACGCCCGGGGTGATCCACATCGTCGTCGAAACGCTGGCGCAGGCGAGTTTCGGCGGGATCGTGGGCTACTTCCTCGGCGAGGCCAAGTTCGTGGACGATCCTTTCTGGTGGCTTCCGGCCGGCGTGACTCTCGCGGCGGTGCTCAACGGTCTGTTCCTGTGGCTGATCGGCGAGATCAACGCGACCGGCATCGAAGTATCGCCCTGGCGCGGGTTGATATTCGCGATCGTCGTCGCCGCGCTCACCTTCGCCGCCCTGCTATGGCTCATCCGCCGGGCGCTGGCGCAGACGATTTCATCACAACCCGTGGCGGGGGTCAGCCAGGACAACTGACCCGCAGGCCAGGGGGTGTATAATCGCCCGCAACGAGGCCACCATGTTGATCGAAACTCCGGTAAAGACAGACATCATCTACTATCCTGAATCGGACGGGCAGCCTATGGCCGAGACCGGCATTCACGTCCTACGCATCGCCTATTGCATTGGAATGTTGCGCGCCTTCTTTCGCCACCGTCACGACGTTTACGTCAGCGGCAATATGTTCATGTATTACGAAGAAGGCAACCCGAAGAATGTTGTCGCGCCCGACGTGTACGTCGTCTTCGGTGCGGCGAACGCTCATATTGAGCGGCGGTCTTGGTTCGTCTGGAAGGAAGGCAAAGCCCCGGACGTGATCTTCGAGTTCACCTCGAAGGAGACGCGAGACGAGGACACGGACTTCAAGCGCG
>JACQED010000452.1 GCA_016200785.1 Chloroflexota bacterium | reverse complement strand
GAGCGGCGGCCATGCTTGTCAATCAATGGCTTGCCGTCGGGCGTCATGATCGGCTCGCGGCCCATCATGGCGCGATTGAAGCCGTACTTCGAAGTGTTGTCGTCCACTGTGAGGGTGCAGAGGATCGCGGCAGGCCATGCGGCGGCGCGCTGCTTGAGGTAGGCCTCTTTGCCGATGAAGTCTTGCGGCTTCACCGCGGCCCGCCCCAGTCCCGCCTCGACGAGGTTGTATTCGAGTTCGAGTTCGTTGCCGTAGGCGCGATAGCACTTCTCCAGTCGAGCGGTCGTGCCATACACGCCGATGCCTACCGGCACGACGCCGAACCGCTCCGCCTGGCCGGCTTCCCACAGAATATCCCACAGCCGCGCGCCTTGCTCGAACGGCACATAAATCTCCCAACCCAATTCGCCGACATAAGAGATGCGCGAGGCGAGGGCATACACCGGGCCAAAGTCCACCCACTTGCACGTGGCGAAGGGGAAGGCGATGTGCGACATATCGGCCTCGGTCGTAGTCTGCACGAGATCGCGTGCGCGCGGCCCCCACACGCCGATCGCCGCCCAGGCGGAGGTCAGGTCGGCCAGTTGCGCCGAGCCGTCGGCGGGCAAGTGATCCCCGAACCATTTTTTGTCGCGCATCCCGTCGAAGCCGCCGGTGACCACGCGGAATTGATTCGGGCCGAGGCGCATGATCGTCAGATCGGCTTTGATGCCGCCTCCTGAATTCAACAGCGAAGTGTAAACGACGCGGCCAACCGGCACGTCCATCTGGGCCACAACCATGTTTTGAATATAGTTCAGAGCGCCGGGGCCGGTGACGTCGAAGATGGCGAAGGCCGAGAGGTCAACCATGCCCACGCGATCGCGCATGGCGAGATGCTCGGCGTTGATGATCGGCGACCACCAGCGCGCGTCCCATTCGTCGCGGCGCGGCATCACGCGCTCGCCGTACTCGGCCAGAAGTTTCTTGTTCGACTCGTACCAGTTGGGGCGCTCCCAGCCTGCCGTCTCGAAGAACACCGCGCCCAGCGCTTTTTCGCGCTCGTAGAAGGGGCTGAGGCGCAGGTTGCGGTTCGACGCCCACTGCTCGCGCGGGTGGTAGATGCCGTACATTCTGTTGAAGGCTTCAGTCGTTCGCGCGTGGATGTGCGTCTTCGTTTTCTGATGATCGTAGAAGCGGCTGATGTCGGAGCCGGTGGGGTCAATCTCCGGCGAGCCGGCCGTCATCCACTCGGCCACCGAGCGGGCGATGCCGGGCGCTTCTTTGATCCAGATCGCGGCGACCGACCACAGGCCCTTGACTTCGGGCGTCTCGCCGATGAGCGGGAGGCCGTCGGGCGTGAGCGAGAGCAGGCCGTTGACCGCGTGCCGGATGCCGACTTTCTCATCGCCGAGAATCTCCGGCATGAGTTCGAGCGCGCGTTCGAGCGAGGGGTCGAAGTCTTCTTTCGTGAAGGGCATTTCCGTCGGCGAAAGTCGCGCCTGCTCCAGCGAGGGAATGTCGTCGGGTTCGACGAGGATCGTCCGGTGATCGTACGAGCCGACTTCCAGATCGCTCCCATGTTGGCGCTCGTACATGTTGACGTCCATATCACGGACGATGGGATACTGAATCTCGCCCTGGCTGTCCACGAACATCGGGACGGGACCGACGTCGATCATCTGGTGGACAGCCGGGGTGAGCGGGATGGAGACTCCCGCCATTCGCGCGATGCGCGGACTCCACACGCCGCACGCGATCACCACCACGTCGGCGCGGATGTCGCCCTGATTCGTCCGCACGCCGCGCACCCGGCCGTTTTCGACTTCGATGTCCGTGATCTCGGTCTTGGCGAAGATGCTCAGCGCGCCCATCGCCTGCGCTTTTTCGCGCATGAGCGTTCCGGCGCGCAGAGAGTCCACCACGCCGACGCCGGGGCAATAGAACGCGCCGAGAATGATGTCGGTGTTGATGAACGGCACCAGTTTCTTCGCCTCAGCCGGTGACAGCAGTTCGGCGGGTTCGCCCCACGACTTGGACGAGGCGAGGCGGCGCTTGAGTTCTTCCACCCGCTCTTTGGTGCGGGCGAGCTCGAGGCCGCCGCTCTCGATCCAGACACCCAGTTCTTTGTATTGCCTGATGCTGTCTTGCGTGAACTTGGTCATCTCCTTCGAGTGATCGACGGGATAAAGAAAATTCGAAGCGTGGCCCGTAGAGCCGCCGGGGTTGGGCAGAGGCCCCTTGTCCAACAGCACGATGTCCTTCCAGCCTTGCAGGGCCAGATGGACGGCCATACTGTTGCCCACGATGCCTGCGCCGATCACGACGACGTTCGCTTGTTTGGGTAATGCGCTCATGGAGTTTACTCCTGTGTCTGGCTGACCTCGGGGATTGGATGTGGTCGCCGGAAAACCGTGCGGAGGCGGCGCATAGGCGAGAAGGCCAGCCCGCGGGCGCGCGTGCCCGGCCCGCTGATTTTACAACAGAATCAGATTGAGGGCGTGCGAGGCGTCAAAGGCCGCTGCTGTTGCTCTTGGTGAGTTGGGCGAACGTCGTTGCGCGAAGCTTCCCCGTCAGCATGGATTGCGCGTCGCACCACACGTCGCGCACCGCGCACTCGGAGGCGAACACGCAATTGGCCGGGTCGATCACACACGCGTTCAACGTCACCGGCCCGTCAATTGCCTCGATCACCTCCAACATGTTGATCGCCTCCGGCGGGCGAGCCAGCCTCACGCCGCCATGCGCGCCGCGCGTCGTTTCCACGATTCCGGTGATAGCGAGTTGGGCGATGATCTTGGCAAGAAACGTCACCGGGATGCGTTGCCGTTCCGCAACTTCGGCGGTGGAGATCCGCCGCCCCTCCGGCAAGTTCGCGATCTCAAGGACCGCGCGCACCGCGTAATCAGCCTGTCGAGTAATTTCCATGGTCGGTCTCCCCTCGGCCGCGGCAGTTGGTCGCCCGGCAGTCAAACGGATGTAGGCTCTCCAGATAAGGTACTTGCCGTTCGACGCCGGAGCAAGTGACAGACATTATGACTCGGCCATGATAATCCGCGTATGATGCCCGTCATACGCATAAATGGCCGTGCCGGCGCGGAGGCCAGGGTAATGGGACAAATATCCTTCCCGGCCCGGAGGCCTGACACTATTCGCCACCCACCCTTAGCCGGTTAATTCATATTAAGACAGGTGACGACGGTGGCCGACGACCTGTCGGCGACCTTTCCGAATCGGGCGCGGTGGCGCGCAATGACCTTTGCGGAGATGAGGCATGAGCATTGAGATTCTGCAAGAGGGCTCCGGTGAACTCATCGGTTGGCACGACCCGGACGAAAACCGCCGATGGGTTTTGGAAAACAAAACCCGCGACCTGCGCGACAAGCGCACGACTGTGAAGGAGGCCGTGGCGACGTTCGTCCGCGATGGCGACTTCATCGCCTTCGGCGGCTTCGGCCACGTTCGAGTCCCGATGTCCGCCGTGTACGAGATCATCCGCCAGCGGAAACGGAATCTGGTCATGGCCGGCAAGACGGGCGTCCACGACGCCGACCTGCTCATCGCGGCCGGGTGCGTGAACAAGATTGACGTGGCCTACGCCTTCGGCCACGAACTGCGCGGACTCTCTCCGGCGAGCCGCCGCGCGGCTGAGTCCGGGCAATGTCAGGTGATTGGCGAGATCTCGAACGCCGGCTACCAATGGCGTTTTCTCGCCGCCATGATGGGCGTTCCCTTCATACCGGCGCGCACCATGCTGGGCAGTGACACGTTGAAGCACAGTCCGTGCAAAGTGGTGACAGACCCGTGGAGCGGCAAGCCCGTGTGCCTCGTGCCGGCGGCCTACCCCGACGTGGCATTATTCCATGTGCCGCGATGCGACCGGTACGGCAACGCCCAGATTGACGGTATCCTGGTCGAGGACTTCGAATTGTGCCGCGCGTCGCGGCGAGTGATCATCACCGCCGAGGAAGTGGTCGAGCACGAGGTGATTTGGGAAGAGCCGTGCCGCACCGCCATCCCGTTCTACGTCGTGGATGCAGTGTGCGAAGTTCCCTTCGGCGCCCACCCCACCCACATGCCGTATGCGTATTTCTTCGACGAAGAACATATCGCCGAGTGGCTCGACGTGAGTCAGACGCCGGAGGGCGCGGAAGCGTACTTCGAGAAGTATGTCTTCGGCGTCCCCGACTTTGAGGCTTATCTGGAGCGAGTGGGCGGCGTGCGGAAACTCAACTACCTGAAACAGGTGGAGCAGTTCAAAGCGCCGATGAAAGTGCCCTGGTCAAAAGGCAAATGAAGGGGGTCTGCAATGGCTGAACAGGCAACGACCTTCACCCCAACCGAGCTGATGGCCTGCGTCGCCGCGCGGCTTCTCGCAGACAAGCGGTCGGTGCTGGTGGGAACCGGCTTGCCGGTGATCGCCGCCGTGCTGGCCCAGCGCACCCACGCGCCGCATCTGCTCATCATCTTCGAGGCGGGCGGCATTGGCCCGCTGGTTCCCGTGATACCCATCTCGGTCGGCCAGTCGCCCACCTTCTACCACGCCTCGGCGGCGTCGAGCATGCACGATGTGCTGAGCGCGTGCCAGGCCGGTTACGTGGATTACGGCTTTCTCGGCGCGGCGATGATCGACACGTACGGCAACATCAATACCACCGTCATCGGCGATTGGGCGCGGCCAACGGTGCGCCTGCCGGGAAGCGGCGGAGCCAACGACGTGGGATCGCTGTGCCCCCGAACGATCATCATTTTGCGGCAGGACAAGCGCCGCTTCGTCGAAAAGGTGGACTTCATCACCACGCCGGGCTACCTCGACGGTCCGGGCGCGCGCGAGCGCGCCGGTCTGCCCGAAGACACCGGGCCTTATCGTGTGATCACGCAATTGGGCGTCTACGGCTTCGCCGAGCCGACGAAACGATTGAAACTCGTCGCACTGCACCCGGGCGTCACGGTGGACGACGTTCAAGCCAATAGTTCGTTCGAGGTGCTTGTCGCAGAGGACGTGGCGACGACTGAGCCGCCGACCGCAATGGAGCGCCGGCTGCTCCGCGAGATCGATCCGGCCGGGATCGTGATCGGGAAATGACATCTAAGGCAATGGTGGACTCGGCCGGCGCAGGCCGGCGACTCCGCGGCTACCGCAACATTCCTCCCGCCGACGCGCAGCGGCAGTGGACGCGCTTCTGCGCCTGGCGCAGTCCGCCGCAGACTTTCCGCAGGTCAACGGGGTAGAGATCAATCCGCCTTCACCTGGCTGCCAAAGGCTCCTTGAGTTTCTCCGCATTATCTGGATTGCCATCACGATAACAATCGCCGGTCACGGTGACATTCTGCACTAGCGATGAACGGCCGCCGGATGCACAATAATGGCGGCTGCAGAGGCGAGGCAATGCCTCTGAATGACCGCGTGTTGACCCCCATTGAAAAGCCTCTGGCGGCGAGCCTAGAGGCTTTTCTGTTTCAAGGCATTGCCAAGAGAACTTGTGTCTCATCGCCGAGTTCGCGGAGGGCGGCGGGCATCCGCTTTTTTTCCTCGCTCTCAGCGCGCTCCGCGGTGAGCGAGGGCCTGCATCCTGTCAGAACTGGGGCCGCCCACCCTGCGTTAGTGGAATGTAGATTTGGAGACCGACTATGAAGACCGAAACTCCGGACACTCCATTGATGGAAAACCCGTACGATCCGTTGGAGAAGTCGCTCATCGCGGAATATCTCCGCAGTCGCGGTTACACCGTGGAGAGTCTGCGCGACCTGCCGGAGGACGTGGCGAAGCGGCTGATGACCGAGGCATCGCTGTATGCCTCCTGCAAGCTGGCCGAGGTGGAAACGCGGGCGCACTTCGTTCACGAAGTTCACGGCTCGACTCCGCCGCTGTAGTTCGACGGATAGGAATTGGACAAACACGCGGCGATCGCGCCGCTGCAAAGCGACTCGCCCCACGTGCTCGAAGTCATTCGCCGCAGAGAAGCCGAGGCGAAACGCCGCCTCGCCGCCGAGCGCGAACTGGCCGAAGCCGCGCTGGCTGAGGCAGAGCGTGCCGCCCGCGGCCGACGCCGAGACCCTCCGACGTGTGGGGCAAAACCATCTGGAGGCCGCCGTCGCGCGGGCAGTCCAGGTGGTCATCGGGAGGCGCTAATGAGACTCAGGATGAGTCGCCTGCAAATCGTGGGCCTCAAGACACATCTTGAAGCCGCCGTGCATGCCCTGCACTGTCTCGGTTGCGTTCAAATTGAAGATCTGTCCGAGGCCGGCGACGTGTCGGCCCGTCCGCTGCATCTGGATCGGGATATGGTGCGGACTCAGGAAGAACTGGGGTACCTGACCGCGAGGATAGAAGGGTTGCTTGCGGCCCTCGTCGCCGATGGCCGGCGGCCTGGCTCGCCGGCCCAGATGCCGCACGCCGCTGGCGGGTCGCCGGGCGAAGACTGTCTGACCGAAGCACGCGCCGGCCTGGAAACACTTGGCCCGCAAGCGCAGGCGCTCGTGTCGAAACGGGGATCGCTGGAAGCGGAGCAGGCCTCGCTGCCGCGCTACGAGGCGACGCTGCGCAAACTGCTGCCCATCGTGCCGCTCTCGGCGCGCGACCCGGCCAACGTGTCTTTCGGCCTGCTCGTCTCCCGCACCCACCTGGGCGTGCTGGACGCCGTCGCCGAGCGGGTGGTGAATCTCACCGGCGGGCGGGCGGAGGTGGTCGCGGAGGACGTGGATTCCGCCACGCGCGCCATGCTCATCGTGATTCCCGATGATTTTGCGATCGAGGTGGAAACACTCCTCGGCCGCGAAGACATCTCGCGCTTGCGCCTCCCGTCAGATTTTGCCAATCAACCGCCGGACAGGGCCGTGGCGGCGCTGAGCCAACGGCTGGCCGCTATCCCGCAGGAATTGGCCCAGGTCAAGTCGGCCCTGTCGGCGTTGGCCGAGGTATGGGAACCGCGCTTGGCGTGCTGGCGCATCTGTCTGCGCCAGCGGCTGGAGGAGTTCGCCGTTCTCTCGCGCTTTGGCGAGACCGACCAAACTTTCGTGCTCGTCGGCTGGACGCCGGAGCGCGATCTGCCGCGCGTGCGCGAAGCCCTCACCGCCGTCGTCGGCGACGCGGCGGTCATGCAAGCCCTGCCGCCGACTCGCGCCGACGAGAAGCGGGCGCCGGTGGCGCTAGTAAACCCCGGCCCGGCCCGGCCCTTTCAAAGCCTGGTGCGGCTGCTGGCCGTCCCACGCTACGAAGGGATAGACCCGACGATGTTGATGGCCGTCTTCTTGCCCATCTTCTTTGGGATGATCCTCGGCGACGTGGCTTACGGCGCACTGCTGCTGTTGTTCTCCTTCATTCTCTTGCGGCGCTTCCGAACGCCGGGGATCGCGCGCGACATCCTTCACGTGCTCTTGCTGGGATCGGCCTGGGGAATCGCCTTCGGCTTTTTGTACGGGGAGGCCTTCGGCACGCTGGGCGAGCACTTCGGCCTGCACGCTCTCTGGCTTGACCGCACCAGCCCCCGGCAGGTGACCGGCCTGCTGTTGTTTTCAGTCGCCGTGGGAGCCGTTCACATCACGCTCGGTCTCATTCTCGGCGTGTGGGAGGCGTTCCGCCAGCGCAGCCGGAATCATCTTTTAGAGCGCGGGGGAATGCTGGTGGGACTCATCGGACTCTTCTTAGTCGTGTCCGTCGCAGTCAAGTGGCTGCCAGCCGGGTTCATGACACCGGGCGTGGCGGCCATGATCGTCGGCATTGCGCTGCTGGGCGCGTCGCTCGGCTGGCTGGGTCTGCTCATGGGTCCAATTGAATTTGTCGGGCTGGTGGGGAATATCCTGTCGTATCTGCGTCTTGCGGCCATCGGCCTGGCCTCGGTGTATCTGGCCCGGGTCGCCAACGACCTGGCTGGCAACCTGGGCAATATCGTCGCCGGCGTCATCATCGCCGTGTTCATTCACGCCCTCAACCTGGTGCTGGGCGCATTCAGTCCCACCATTCACAGTTTGCGTTTGCACTATGTCGAATTCTTTCGCAAATTCTACGAGGGCGGAGGCAGGCCCTTCGAGCCGTTTGGGAGCGAATTGTGACACGTTTGGCGTGCGGAGTGGAGCGATTTCGCTCCACCCCGCGCTCCACGCACGACAGGATCATGGAGGATTAGACACATGGATGCAACCGGATTGATCGCCATCGGCGCAGGCCTCGCCGTCGGGCTGGCCGCAATCGGCACAGGGCTGGCCCAGGGCCGCATCGGGTCGGCTGGCGTCGGCGCGATTGCCGAGAAGCCGGAGATGGTCGGCCTGGTAATCCTGCTGATCGCCATCCCGGAGACGATGGTCATATTGGGTTTTGCCGTAGCGGCGATGGTGCTGCTGATGGGTGGAGGCCTCGGCGGGTGAGCCTCGAAGCGATCCTGGCCGTGATCGAGGCCGGCGGCGACGCCGACGCGGCGCGAATACGCGCCGAAACGGAAGCCCGCGTCCGACAAATCCAGACCGAGGCCGAGCGCTCGGCCTCCGCCAGACACGAGCAGGCGCGGCGTGCGGCGTTGCTCCCGGCGGCAGGCGAGCGGGCGCGCCGGCTGCATCGCGCCCGGCTGGAGTCACTGCGCACCGTAGGTGAAGTCTGTGACCGGTTGGTTGACGCGGCACTGGCGGGAACGCGCGCATCTCTGGCCGGCATCCGCGCCAGCCCCGACTACCCCATCATCTTGCGTCGCCTGACCGAGGAAGCCCTCACCGTGCTCGGCGATGAAGCGCAGCCGGGCGCTCCGCCCCGCCTTGAGGCAGACCCACGTGACACAGCGCTGTTGCGCCAGGTCCTGGACGGCATCGGTCTCGACGCGCCGATTACGCCTTGCCTCAACGGCTGGGGCGGTGTGGTCGCCCGCAGTGGCGACGGGCGCATCGTCGCGATCAATACGCTGGAGGCCCGGCTCGAACGCGCCGCGCCATTCCTGCGGAGACAACTGGCGGCGCTCTTTGAGAATGAATGTCTGACTTCGACTACGCCAACGCCCGCCTTCGCGCAATGAAGTCACGCCTGCTCTCTCGCCGCGCCGTCGAAGATCTGACCGAGGCCGGCAGTGTGCCAGGCTTGATCACCGCGTTGACGAACACCCCCTATCGCGAGGCGGTGGAGGCGGCTTTGGTCAGGCTGACCGGCGTCGAATGCATAGCCGAGGCTCTGCGAAACGATCTCGTCGCCACGGTCGGCAAAGCGCGCAGTTTCTTTCCTGCCACCGGCCCAGCCGGCGCGTTGGCCTCCGTCGTGCTCCGCGCCTATGACGTTCACAACGTCAAGGCCGTGCTGAGAGGATTGGCGCGCCAAGTGCCGGCCAGTGAAATCCTTGCCAGCACCCTGCCGGTCGGTGAATTGCGCGCCGCCGAACTGGCCGAACTGGCGCGCGCGGCCAATTGGCGCGCGGCGATTGACCTGCTCGCCACGTGGCGCGTGCCGCTCGCCCGGCCCTTGCTGGCCTTGCGCGCCGGGCGGCGTGAGGCCACGCTTGAGCCGGCGATGCTGGAATTGGCGCTGGATCGCTGGTATTTCGCCGCGGCCCTCGAGTCGGCCCGCGAGTCAGACGAAGACACCGGGCCGTTGGTCGAAGCGCTGACACTCGAGGCCGACGTGACGAACATCCTGACCGCGCTTCGCTTGGTCGGCGCGGCGGACGCGCCGGCCGCCTTGCGCGATCGTTTCGGCGCAGACGGAGTTACGGCGCTCTTCGTCGGCCCCGGCCACGTTTCGTTCGCGACGCTGACCCAGGCCGCGCGCCAAGCGTCACTGGCCGACGCGGTGAACGTTCTCCACGCAACCGTCTACGGCCCGACTCTGTCAGGCGCGATGGAAGGCTACTCATCCACCGGCCGGCTCAGCGTCTTTGAGCGCGCCCTCTCCCGTCAAAAACTCAAGCATCACGCGACTGCCCTCGTCCGCGATCCGCTGGGCATTGGCGTGCTGTTGGGCTACGTCGCTCTGAAGACCAACGAAGTCGCCAACCTCCGCGCCATCGTGCAGGGATTCATGCTCGGCGAGAAGCCGGAGCGTATTCGAGCGGAATTTATGATTGTCGAATCTTGATTGCCGATTGAACCGTCGGTCGGCAATCAGAAATCCAGAATCGTATGAGTCGTCTACTCGCTCTCACCCGCCCGTCCCTCCTCCCCGGCTTTCACCTCGCCGGGGTGGAAGCGTTCGCGGCCGAAGATGCCGAGGAGGCTGAGCAAATCATCGGCGATTGGCTGTCTGCGGGCGAGGTGGGTTTGATCGCGGTGGACGACGGACTGCTTGCCGAATTCGACCCGGTGTTTCGGCGGCGGTTGGAATCGGCCGACCAATTGCCCTGCCTCGCTATCCCGGGCGGCGGGCCGCTAGGCCCGGAAGGTTCGCGCAAGCGCCGCATCGCCGAGTTGATCCGGCGCGCCATCGGATTCCACATCACGTTCAAGGGAGAACAGGTGTGAGGTGACAGGGGGAGGATGTATGAGTGAATGGGGTGGTCGCAAGGGAACCCTGGTCCGCATCGCCGGGCCGGTAGTGGGGGCAGCGGGGCTGGATGAGGTGCGTCTGCATGACGTGGTCCGTGTGGGAGAAGTGGGACTCATCGGCGAAGTGATCCGGCTGGCCGGCGGCCTGACGACAATTCAGGTGTACGAGGACACCAACGGGCTGAAGGTCGGCGAGCCGGTAGTTGGCACCGGCTCGCCGCTCGTCGCCGAATTGGGGCCGGGCTTGCTCGGGCGGGTTTACGACGGGTTGCAACGCCCCCTCGAAGACCTGGCCGCCGTGACCGGAAATTTCCTCGAACGCGGCGTGGCCGCCTCGGCTCTGCCGCTTGAAAGGCGCTGGCTGTTCACACCGCGCGTCAAGATCGGACAGCGCGTCGAGCCGGGCGATGTGCTGGGCGTCGTGCCCGAGAGCCAGACCATCGAACATCGCGTGATGGTTCCGCCGAACGCGCATGGCCGCGTCGCCGCCGCTTACGAAGGCGAGTTCACCGTGCGCGAGCCAGTGATCGTGATCGAACTTGAAGGCAACGGGCAAACGCATCGGCGCGAGATCACACTGTCGCAAAAGTGGCCCGTCCGCCAGCCGAGGCCGTACCGCAACAAACTCGACCCCGATCGACCCCTCATCACGGGCACGCGCATCATAGACACGTTCTTCCCCGTCGCACGCGGCGGCGCGGCGATCATCCCCGGCGGCTTTGGCACCGGCAAGACCGTCACCGAGCATTCGCTCGCGCGCTGGTCGGAGGCCGACGTGGTGGTGTACGTCGGCTGCGGCGAGCGCGGCAACGAGATGACCGAAGTGCTCGAGGAGTTCCCGACATTGGAAGACCCGCGTCACGGCGCGCCGCTGATGGCCCGCACCATCCTCATCGCCAACACGTCCAACATGCCCGTCGCCGCGCGCGAGGCCAGTATCTATACCGGCGTCACGATGGCCGAGTATTACCGCGACATGGGTTACGACGTGATGCTGTTGGCCGACAGCACCTCGCGCTGGGGCGAAGCCCTGCGCGAAATTTCCGGACGGCTGGAGGAGATGCCCGGCGAGGAGGGTTACCCGG
Source organism: Chloroflexota bacterium (assembly GCA_016200785.1). Lineage (GTDB taxonomy): Bacteria > Chloroflexota > Anaerolineae > Anaerolineales > JACQED01 > JACQED01. The sequence continues at coordinate 16,493 of JACQED010000452.1, read as the reverse complement.
CCTATCTGGCCGCGCGCCTCTCTGAATTCTACGAGCGCTCCGGGCGCGTGGTGTGCTTGGGCGGCCCCCTTCCCCAGCCCTCCGCCTCACAGGGTGAGGGTGTGGGTGGGGGTTCACGCACCGGCTCGGTGACGGTCGTGGGCGCCGTCTCGCCGCCGGGCGGCGACTTCTCCGAACCGATGACGCAGAACTCGCTCCGCGCGGTCGGCACATTCTGGGCGCTCGATTACGATCTCTCACGCCGCCGCCACTTCCCCTCGATTAACTGGACGCGCAGTTACACCCTCTACAACCTGCGCGAGTGGTACGCCGCCGAAGCCGCGCCCGATTGGAACGATCTGATGCGCGAGGCAATGGCCCTGCTTCAGCGCGAAGTGGAATTGCTGGAGATCGTGCAACTCGTCGGGCCGGACGCGCTGGCCGAGTCTCAGCGCGCAGTACTGGCCATTGCCCGCATGTTGCGCGAGGATTTCCTGCAGCAGTCGGCCTATCACGATATTGATCGCTTCTGCCCACTGCCAAAAGCCTACTGGATGCTCCACGCGATTCTGGAATTTCACCATCTCGCCACCACCGCGCTGGAGGCCGGCATCTCGCTCGAGCGCATTAGCGCCTTGCCCGTCGTCGCCGAAATTGCGCGCATGAAGGAACGGCCGGTGGCCGAGGCGGAGGAGGACTTGAAGGAATTGGCAGAGAGAATCAAGGCGGAGTTTGAGAGTCTGGCCCATGACCACTCGACCCCCTGACACCCTGACCAGGCGACCGCCGACTCTCATCACCAAAGAATACCGCACCCTCTCGCGCATTGCCGGGCCGCTAGTGTTTGTCGAGCGCATTCAGGGGGTAGCCTACGGCGAAATTGTGGAGATCACCGGGCCGGACGGCGAAGTGCGCCTCGGGCAAGTGCTGGAAGTGAATCAGCGCCTCGGCGTCGTGCAGGTGTTCGCCGGGACGAGCGGCCTCGACCTTGCCCGGACGCGCGTGCGCTTCACCGGCGACGTGGCCCGCCTCGACGTATCGCTCTCGATGCTGGGCCGCGCCCTCAACGGCTCCGGCCAACCCATTGACGGCGGCCCGCCGATCATCCCGGAAACCTCGCTCGACATCAACGGCCTGCCCATTAACCCGTCCGTCCGCACGCATCCGAGCGAGTTTATCCAAACGGGCGTCTCCGCCATTGACGGGCTGAACACACTCACGCGTGGGCAGAAACTTCCCATCTTCTCCGGCGCCGGTTTGCCGGCGAGCGAGTTGGCCGCGCAAATTGCTTCACAAGCGCAAGTTTCGGCCGAAGAGGGAGCCGGGGAACCGGGGAACCGAGTCGACATCGCCTCCGCATCCCTGCGCCCCCGCGCCCCGGCCCAGTTCGCCGTCGTCTTTGCCGCGATCGGCATCACGCACCGCGAGACCTCGTTCTTCATTGACCAGTTCCGCGCTGGCGGGGCGATGGACCGTACCGTGCTGTTCGTCAACCGCGCCGACGACCCCACGATCGAACGGCTGCTCACCCCGCGCGCCGCGCTCACCGCCGCCGAGTATCTGGCCTTCACGCACGACCGGCACGTGCTCGTCATCCTCACCGACATGACGAACTACTGCGAGGCCTTGCGCGAGATCGCCGCCGCGCGCGAGGAAGTGCCGGGACGGCGCGGCTATCCGGGCTATATGTACTCCGACCTCGCCAGCCTGTACGAGCGCGCCGGACGCATTCGCGGCCAGGCCGGGTCGGTGACGCAACTCGTCATCCTCACCATGCCCGACGACGACATCACCCACCCCATCCCCGACCTCACCGGTTACATCACCGAGGGGCAGATCGTTTTGAGCCGCGACCTGCATCGCAAAGGCATTTATCCGCCGATTGACGTTCTGCCGTCGCTGTCGCGGCTGATGAACGCCGGCATCGGCGAGGGCAAGACCCGTGCCGACCATCGCGCCGTCGCCGATCAACTGTACGCGCTTTACGCGCAAGGCCGCGACCTGCGCCGACTCGTCGCCATCATCGGCGAGGCCGCGCTGTCCGCCGAAGACCGCCGGGTGCTGGCCTTCGCCGAGCGGTTCGAAGCCGAATTCATCGGGCAGGGCGCGGTCAATCGCTCTATCGAAGAAACGCTCTCGCTGGCCTGGGAGTTGTTCGCGCCAGTGCCCGCCGGGTCATTAAAGCGGATACCGACTAAATTTATCCAGAAGTATCACAGAGGCAAAGGGAACTATGAGGAAACGAGGAAATGAAGGAACTGTGCATTTCCCTTAGTTCCCTAGTTTCCCTCAGTTCCCCGTCTTCGTCATGCACAAAGTCTCCACCACCCGCATGGAACTGCTCGCCAAAAAGGCTCAGATCGCGCTGGCGACGCAGGGGAGGGAACTGCTCGAAGAGAAGCGCACGGCTCTCGTGCGCGAATTCATGCGTGTGGCCGACCGGGTGCTGGCCGGGAGCGACACACTTCAGAACGCGGCGGCTGAGGCGCGCCGGGCGCTGGCGCGCGCCGAGGCCGTGGCCGGTACGGAGGCCGTGCGCTCGGCGGCGATGGCCACGCGCGGCGAACTAGCCATTGAAGTGCGGGCCGCGAACGTGATGGGCGTCAACGTGCCGGTCATCGAGCAGAAGCGCGTCACGCGATCGGTCTTGGCGCGCGGTTATTCCATCAGCGGCACGTCGGTCACTATTGACGAGGCCGCCGCGGCCTTCGAGGCCGAGGTGGACAGCGTCATCCAACTGGCCGAGAGCGAACTGCGCCTCACCCGCCTCGCTTCCGAGATTCAACGGACGTCGCGCCGCGTCAATGCGTTGGAGCACGTGTTGATTCCCAGATTGATCGCCGAACGTGATTACATTCAGATGGCGCTCGACGAGCGCGAGCGCGCCGATCACTTTCGCTTGAAGCGCGTCAAGCGGGCGCTGGAGCGCGACGCCGGCCAGAAGGCCTCATAAGCTGATCTTCTCCATAATGTCAGGATTCCCATCACGATGACCCTCGCCATTCACCGTGACATTCTGCACTGGCAAGGAACGGTGGGCCAACGCAGAATGACGGCAGTTGTGCAGGCGACGCCATGCCTCTGGCTGACTGGCTGTAGACCAATTGAAGAGCCTCGGGCGGTGAGCCTTGAGGCTTTTTTGTTCCATGATTGCCAGCGTCAGGCAAGGAGGATTGATGAGTTTGCGAGTGATTTCGATGGATGCGATGGGCCGTTTCGTGGCTTCGTCGCGGAGTGAGTATCGAGTCGTGGGTCCGAAGCCCCTGCACGGGCAATACATCTTCGGCGACGTTGAATCGCCGGACGATCTGCATTTGAATTACACGCAGACGGTCATCCCGCCCAAGAAGTATCTCTTTCCCCAGCGCGAGGAACTCCTGCGTTTCAAGTCCGGTGACGGCGAGATCGAGCCGGTCTTCGACGCGCCGCCGACCATACTGCTCGGCCTGCACACCTGCGACCTGCACGCCATCCGACTGCTCGACAGGGTGTTCAGCAGCGGACACGTCGATCAGCACTATCGGCGCAGGCGAGATAACACGTTGGTGATCAGCATCGAGTGCCTGAGGCCATGCAGCCGGCACTCGTTCTGCAAGAGCATGGGCACGCTGTCGGCGACCGACGCCTTTGATCTGCATCTGACCGATCTTGGCGCGGAGTACACCGTGGACGTGGGAAGCGAGGCGGGAGAGGCGCTCCTGGCAAAGCACGCCAAGACGCGCCGGGCGACCGACGACGACTACCAGCGCCTCAACACGGCGCTGGCGCAGAAGTGGCCGCACTTTCCATACCGGCTCGACTTCGACGTGAGCGAACTGCCGTCGCTCATGCGCACCAGTTACAACAGCCCGCTCTGGAAGGACCTGGGCGAGCGATGCCTCGCCTGCGGCTCCTGCACCAATGTGTGCCCGACCTGTTATTGCTTCAACGTGCAAGACGAAGTTGACTTCGCGCTTTCGGCCGGCCGCCGGGTGCGCATTTGGGACTCGTGTCAGTTGGATGAGTTCGCGACGATCGCGGGCGGGCACAACTTCAGAAAGACGAGAGCGGAACGCCAGCGGCATCGCTTCCTGCGCAAAGGCCAGTATCAGACCGACGCGTTCGGCCTGCTGGGGTGCGTGGGGTGTGGCCGTTGCGCCCAGGCGTGCCTGGCGCACATCACGCCGGTGGACACGTTCAACACGTTGCACCACGAGCGGTCGGGCGGCGCGGCGCGCCCGAAGGGAGGTGCGGCATGAGCGGGACATTGATCGAAACGCTCGGCGAGTCGCTCTACCTCCCGCAGACGGCGCGCATCCGCGACGTGCGGCCGATAACGGCAATGGAAAAACTGTTCACGTTGGAACTGCCGAGCGGCCTGACGCTGGATCATAATCCAGGGCAGTTCATCGAGTTGTCGGTGCTGGGCGTAGGCGAAGCGCCGATCTCGATCTCGTCGTCGCCGAGTCGCAGTAACGGCACGTTTGAGTTGTGCGTGCGCCGCGCCGGCGACGTGACCGGGGCGCTGCATCGCATGGCTGCCGGCCAGGTCGTCGGCGTGCGCGGCCCGTTCGGGCGCGGCTTTCCGATCGAACGGTTTCGCGGAAAGGACATTCTGTTCGCGCCGGGCGGGCTGGGCCTCGCGCCGCTTCGCTCGCTGATCAACCAGGTGCTCGACGAGCGCGGCAAGTACGGGCGGGTGACGATCCTTTACGGAGCCAAACATCCCTCGGAACTGCTGTTCAAAGACGAACTGGCCGCGTGGAAAGAGCGCGGCGACGTCGAGTTGCACGTCACGGTTGACCGGCCCGACGAAAACTGGACGGGCAATGTCGGCGTCATCACGACGCTGTTCGCGCGAGCGCAGGTTTACGCGCGCAATACCGTGGCGGTGACGTGCGGGCCGCCGGTGATGTACCGCTTCGTGTTGATGGAACTGGTGGGCAAGGGCATCCCTGACGGCAACATCTATCTGTCGTTTGAACGGCGCATGAAGTGCGGCGTGGGCAAGTGCGGCCACTGCCAGATCAACCACATTTACACCTGCCAGTCCGGCCCGGTGTTCTCGTACGCCGAGATCAAGGGCGTGCAGGAGGCGCTATGAGCAGGCCCAAAGTTGCGTTCTTTGACTTCACCAGTTGCGAGGGTTGCCAGTTGACCGTCGTCGATACGCTCCAGACGCACCCGGAGTTGCTGGACGCGGTGGAGATCGTTCAGTTCCGCGAGGCGATGACCGAGAAAGGCGAGGACTATCAGATCGCCTTCGTCGAAGGTTCGTGCGCGCGCAAGTCGGACGAAGAGCGGTTGGCGCGCATCCGCCAGCAGGCCCAGATCGTCGTGGCGCTCGGCGCGTGCGCCCATCTGGGCGGCATCAACGCCATCCGCAACCGCCTGCCGCTGGAGGCAGTCGTCAACTGCGTCTACAATGAGAACGGCGACTGGAGCGAGACGCACCCCTACGGCCGCCCGCGATTGAGCGACAGGCTCATCAACGTCGAGCCGACCGCGAAGCCCATCGAGGCGATCATCACGGTGGATGCGATCTTGCCGGGCTGTCCCATCGACCGCGAGGAGTTCGCGCGGGTCACGAGGCAATTACTTCAAGGCAGTCAGCCCCGCGTGCCGGATTATCCGCTATGTGTCGAATGCAAGTTTAAGGAAAACGTGTGCCTGTTTCAGCGCGGCCAGGTCTGCCTGGGGCCGGTGATCCGCGCCGGGTGCGGCGCGATCTGCCCGACGTATGGCGAATCATGCGAGGGTTGCCGTGGGCCGATCTCGAACCCGAATATGGACTCGATGCAAAGCGTGCTCGCCGAGGCCGGCCTGACGGCCGATGATCTTCTGTCGCGCTTCAGCATGTTTGGCACGTATCAGATGATGAAACTTGAGTGATAGCCAATGTCGAAAGTCCAACTTGAAGTTCATTACCTCACCAGAGTCGAAGGTCACGGCAATATCGTCATCGACGCGGCGGACGGCGAGTTGAAACGCTGTGAACTGCAGGTCGTCGAGACGCCGCGCTTCTTCGAGGCGATGTTGCGCGGGCGGCCATACACCGAAGCCTCGCACATCACGTCGCGCATCTGCGGCATTTGCTCGGTCGGGCACGCGACGACCTCTCTGCAGGCCACCGAAGCGGCGCTGGGCGTCATCCCGTCGGAGCAGACTCAACTTCTGCGCAAGTTGAATTTCCTCGGCGAGGTCCTCGACAGTCACATTCTGCACATCTACATGCTGGTCGCGCCGGACTTCGTCGGCACGGGCAGTGTGTTCCCGTTGGCGAAGAGTCATCCCCACGTAGTTCTGCGGGCGCTGCGCATGAAGAAACTGGCCGGTGACCTGTGCGCCGTCATCGGCGGGCGGCACACGCACCCGATCACCATGTGCGTCGGCGGCTTCACTCATCTGCCCGGCAATCGCGAACTGGAGGAGATACGCGCCCGCCTTGAGGCGATGCGCGAGGACGTGACCGCGACGGTCGAGTTGTTCAAGTCGCTCACTTTCCCGCCATTCGAGCGCGTAACCGAGTACGTGGCTCTGCGCAAGCCGGACGAATACACCTTCATCGGCGGGACGATCACCTCAACCGACAAATTCGAGTTGCCCGTCTCGGATTACCGCGAAGTGACGAACGAGTATCTCTCGCCGCACTCGACGGCCAAACACACGCGCCACCACCGCGACTCGTACATGGTCGGCGCGCTGGCGCGTTTCAACGTCAACTACGACCGACTGCATCCCCGCGCGCAAGAGGCCGCGAGCGCGCTCGGCCTCAAGCCCACCTGCGCCAACCCGTACCTGAACTCGGCCGCGCAGGTGGTCGAGATCGTCCACTGCGCCGAGGAGGCCATCGCGCTGATCGACGCTTTGCTCAAGCGCGGCATTGAGCCTGAGGCGCCGAAGAGGGTCGAGGTACACGCGGGCGAAGGCGTGGGCGCGTGCGAGGCGCCGCGTGGCACGCTCTATCACCACTATCGTGTCGGCGACGACGGACGGATCACGGGCGCAAACTGCATCATCCCCACCGGGCAAAACCTGGCGAACATCGAGGCCGACATGCGCGCCCTCGTTCCGACGATCCTGAATCGCCCGCAGGACGAGATCAGTCTCGGGCTTGAGATGCTCGTGCGGGCGTATGACCCGTGTATCTCATGCGCGACACACATGCTCGACGTGAGATTTGAGTGAATGCCGTCGTTGTGGGATTAGGCAACCCTCTGCGGGGCGACGACGGCATCGGCCCGGCGGTGATTGAATGGCTGAAACAACGCGAAGGCGAACGTCGGCGGGGCGATGATGTCAATGCACGCCGCCGGTCTCGCGGAGGCGTTGGCCCTGGGCGCGGCGCTCGGCATCCTGCCCGAAGAGGTGACCATCTTCGGCGTTCAGCCCGCGAGGCTCGATTGGTCGCCCGGCCTGAGCGTGGAGGCAGAGGCAGCTGTGCCGGTTGTTGGCAACGCGGTATTGAACGAAATCTGGAGTCCACATGGCAAAGATTCTGATCATTGACGACGATCCGGACATCGTGCTGGCGGTGCGCCTGACTCTGGAGGGCGCAGGCCACAAAGTTTCGGATGCGCCCAACAGCGCCGAGGGCCTGCGCAAACTGGAGGAGGTCAAGCCAGATCTGATCATCCTCGACGTGATGATGGACAGCACGACCGAGGGCTTCCAGACCGCGCTCAAGTTGCGCAGTCCCGATCCCAAATCGCCGCTGTCGGCTTATCGCAATGTGCCGATCTTGATGCTCACCGCGCTGCACCAGACCACCGATCTGCGCTTCGGCCCGGATGAGGACTACCTGCCGGTTGACGTTTTCATCGACAAGCCGATTGAGCCGGACAAACTGGTCAGTGCGGTTAACAAACTGCTGACAGGATGACCGTCTCCTTCAACTCGCCCGGATCCGTCGATCTCGTCAAAAACAGTGCGCGCTTGATCCGCATGCGCTGGCTGGCGGGGCTTGCCGTTTTGACGGCGACGCCGCTGTGCGTTTACGCTTTGCGCGTGCCATTGCCCGCCCAGGCGCTCTACGCGCTGGGCGCAGTCATTCTTGCCTACAACGCCTTGCTATGGTGGGTGTCGCGCCGGGCGGCGATGCGCCGGTTACCGTGGATTGCGATCGGCCAGTTCGCGTTCGACTGGATGGCGCTGGCAACGTTCGTGCATCTGACCGGCGGCGTCGAAAGTCCGGCGATCTGGTTCTTCCTCTTTCATGTCTTGCTGGCCCCGCTTCTATTGCCGGGGCGCACGACGTACGTATTCGCCGGGTTGGTGATCGCGGCGGCGGGGGCCGTGGTCGTGCTGGAGGCAGCCGGAGCGTTGGCGCATTACCGCGTCCTGACCGCACTGCCCCCCGCCCTGTATCGCGATCCCATTTTCATCGTCGCCCTGCTCGGCTTTTTCGCCACGACCGTGATCGTGTCCGTCGGTTTGATGATGCCCCTCGTCCGTGAGTTGCGCGAGCGCGAGCGGCAGATCGCGGCGCTGTTTGAGAGCATCCAGGCGCTATCGAGCAGTCTCGATTTGCCTCAAGTGCTCGACCAACTGGCGCGCGGCGTGTCCCGCGTCCTACGCGCCAGAGGCGCCTCAATCCGCTTGCTGGACGATACCGGTGCGCGTTTGAACATCGGGGCCGCGTACGGCCTGAGCCAGAGGTATCTGGAGAAAGGGCCGGTCGAGGTCGATCGCAGCCCGATAGATCGCGAGGCACTGCACGGCCGCCCGGTCATTATCGAGGAGACAGCCGGGGAGGAGCGTTTGCAATACCCGGAGGAGATCGTCGCCGAGGGTATCCACTCGATCCTGTGCGTCCCGCTGATCGGCCGGCGCGGGCCGCTGGGCGTGCTCAGGGTCTACGGGCAGACGCCGCGCCTCTTCACCGCCGAGCAGGTCAACTTCGTCACCGCGATTGCGCGACAAGGCGCGGCGGCCATCGAGAACGCGATGTCTTACGGCGAACTGCGCCGCGCCGAGGAGATCAAATCGCAGTTCGTGCGCGCCGTGACGCACGAGTTACGTTCGCCAGTGACCGCGTCGCAGAGTCTGCTTCGCACGGTGACGCGCGATCTCGCCGGCGGCTTGAACGACCTCCAGCGCGAAGTGTTGGGTCGCCTCTCGAACCGGCTGGATTCTCTGCAATTGCTGATCGACGACTTACTGGACCTCGCCGCCGGCAAGGTGGAAGGCCTTGAGGCGGCGCTCGCGCCGGTCTCGATCGAAGCAGCCGTGCTGAGCGTGATCGAGCGGGTTTCAGCTCAGGCCCAGGAGAAAACGATCGACATGGAAGTGAACTACGTTCCGCGCGGGTTGACGGTCATGGCGAGCGAAGACGGCCTCGGACGAATTTTCCTCAACCTGATCGGCAACGCCGTCAAGTACACGCCGCCGGGAGGCCGCGTCCGCGTGACCCTCGAACAATGTGGCGACGAGGCGGTTGTCACCGTCGCCGACACGGGCATGGGCGTCCCCGAAGTCGATCTGCCGCATCTCTTCGAGGAGTTCTTCAGAGGCAGTAACGTCAAGCAAGCCGGGGTCACCGGCACCGGCCTCGGGCTGACCATCGTCAAGGATTTGGTAGACCGTTACCGGGGCCGGATCTCGGTGACCAGCAAAGCGGGCGAAGGCACGACTTTCACGGTGACGTTGCCGCTCGCGGCTTGAGGCGAGACCTCAACTTTCTGCCTGAGATGCTACCCGGAGGAGCAGCCCCGCAAGGGTGGGTCAACTGTCACGACGTACTTCAGTCACCCTATCGCGCTGTGCTGCGTTTCCCCTATCAAGTGATGGCCTGCTCCTCCACCTCCAGACACGTTCGCGAGAGAGGGGGGCAATCTGTTTCAACGTGATACCCTGCCTTTCATCACCATGATGTAAGTCACTGACCACTCGTATCTAATTATGACAGAATGCACACACAGAGAGTTGGGTAAAGGCTACAGCCTGTCTGACTGGATCAGGCTCCACACCGCCCAGGAGGTGCCCCTTGTTCGCAACAACCCTAGAGACCGACCATCATACCTTGCCCCCCTTGCCGACCCCTCCGGTTGCCGACCTCCGACTTCTGGAGGAAGTAGCGGCAGCCACCGCCGGCGTGTCGCGCCTGGAGATGTGCATCCAATGCGGCACCTGCGGAGGCTCCTGTCCCTCTTCAGCCGATATGGATCACACGCCGCGCCAGCTGTTCGCGATGGTTCGCGCCGGCATGCGGGATGAAGTCCTGCGCAGCAATACGCCGTGGATCTGCGTTTCGTGTTACCACTGCGTCGTGCGCTGTCCGCAGGGCGTTCACATCGCCGACGTGATGTACACCCTCAAGAGCATGGCGATCCGCGTCAAACTCTACGCAGACTCGACCGCGCCCGATTTCTCGCAGACCTTCGTCGATCTGGTCGAGAACTACGGGCGCAGTTTCGAGTTCGGCCTCGCCACGCGACATTACCTCAAGCATTTCCCATTGCGATTGCCCGGCATGGCGCCGAAAGGGCTGGGCATGATCACGCGAGGGCGCATGGATCTGACTCCACACCGGATTGAGGGCATTGACAAGTTCAAGGCCATCCTGGCGCGGGCCAAGGAATTGGAGGCGGCATCATGACGAAATACCTCTATTACCCCGGCTGTTCATTGGAAACCAATGCCCGGGCTTACTACATCTCGCTCATGGCGATCTGCGAGCCGCTGGGCCTCGACCTCGAGGAGATACACGATTGGAACTGCTGTGGCGCGACGGAGTACGTCGGCATCAGCCTGACGCCGGCCTATGCGCTGATCAGCCGCAACCTTGCGCTGGCCGCGAAGCAGGCAAACGGGACGCGCACCGTCGTCGCTCCGTGCAGCGCGTGCTACCTCAATCTGGCCAAGGCCGACTACTACATGCGCGAAAGCCCGAAACTGGGCGAGAAAGTGAACAAGGCGCTCGCCGCCGGCGATTTGCACTACACCCCCGGCTCGCTCGACGTTCGACACTTGCTCGACGTGATCGTGCATGACGTCGGGCTGGACGCGGTGCGGCGCGCTGTGGTACGCCCCCTCAGCGGATTGCGCGTCGCGCCTTATCTCGGATGCATGGTGCCGCGCCCCGATTACGAGCACCGCTGGTCGAATCCCGAATACCCCAACGAACTGGACCAGGTGCTCAAGGCATTGGGCGCAGAAGTGATCGACTTTCCGCTGAAGACGCACTGCTGCGGCGGGCACATGACGCAGATCGGCCCGCCTGTAGCTTACGAGTTGATCCGCCGCCTGATCCACGCGGCCTCCGAGTATCAGGCCGACTTGATGGCAACGCTCTGCCCGATGTGCCAGTTGAACATCGACGCCTATCAGGGCGAAATGAATCACTTCTTCGGCACCTACTATCACATGCCCATCCTGTTCTTCACACAACTGATGGGCCTGGCCTTCGGCAAAGAGCCGCAGGAACTCGGCATTGGCAAAGAGCTGGTGGATTCCCGCCTGGCGCTGGCTCGCATCGGGGTCGAGGTGCCCGAGGCTGAGGCAGCGCCCGCTCCGCGCAGACCTCGCAAGGCAAAGGAGGGCCTGCCCATGCCGCGCATGCCCGAGGAAAAGGAGTTGATCAGATGACTTCGCCTGCAAATCTCCCTGAAGAACGGATCGGCGTGTATGTCTGTCACTGCGGCTCCAACATCGCCGGCACGGTGGATGTGGAGGACGTGGCGCAGTGGGCGGCGGGGCGTCTGAAGCACCGCGGCGTGGTGATCGCGCGGGATTACAAGTTCATGTGCTCCAGCCTCGGCCAGGAGATGATCGAGAAGGACATCAAAGAGCTTGGCCTGACCCGCGTGGTGGTGGCGGCTTGCTCGCCTCACTTGCACGAGAACACCTTCCGCACCGCGTGCAAGCGCGCCGGTCTGAATCCGTACCTGTGCGAACTGGTGTCGATCCGCGAGCAGGTCTCATGGGTGCACACCGATAAAGTTGCGGCCACCGAAAAGTCGAAGGCGGTGGTGTCCGGCGGCGTCGAGCGCGTTCTGTGGCATGAGCCGCTGGAGCCTTTGCGCGTGCCGATTCACCCGGCCACGCTGATCGTCGGCGGCGGCATCGCCGGCATTCAGGCCGCGCTCGAAATCGCCGACGGCGGCTCGCCCGTCTACATCGTCGAGCGCGAGCCATCCATCGGCGGGCACATGGCGCAATTCGACAAGACCTTCCCCACGCTCGATTGCGCCGCGTGCATCCTCACGCCCAGGATGGTCTCGGTCGGGACGCACCCCAACATCACGATGCTCACCTGGAGCGAGGTGACGAAGGTGGACGGCTACGTGGGCAACTTCACCGTGACGGTATGCAAGAAAGCCCGTTACGTGAATACCGACCTATGCAACGGTTGCGCCGTCTGTCAGGACAAGTGCCCGAAGAAGATCGTGGACGAGGTCTTCGAGGCCGGCCTCGGCTATCGTAAAGCGATCTATACGCCGTTCGCGCAGGCCGTGCCCAAGTTCCCGGTCATCGACCGCGAGAACTGCACTTACTTCCAGAAAGGCACGTGCCGCGCTTGCGAGAAGTTCTGCCCGACCGGGGCGATTGACTTCAATCAGCAAGACGAGACGATCACCCTTCAGGTAGGCAACATCATTCTGGCAACCGGCTACGATTTGTTCGACCCGCGCAGAATCCCGCATTACGGCTACGGCCGGCTGGCGAACGTGTTTACCAGCCTCGAATTCGAGCGTCTGAGCAACGCCGCCGGGCCGACCAACGGCAAAATTGTCCTGCGCGACGGCGTGACCGAGCCGAAGAGCGTGGGCATCATTCATTGCGTCGGAAGCCGTGACCGGAACTACAACAACTACTGCTCGGTCATCTGCTGTATGCAGGGCTTGAAGTTCGCTCACCTCGTCAAAGAGCGCACTGGCGCAACGGTGTTCAACTTCTACATTGACATGCGCACGGCGGCCAAAGCGTACGACGAGTTCTATCAGCGGGTGCTCGAGGAAGGCACGTTGTTCATCCGTGGCCGGGTGGCTGAGGTCACCGACGCGGCCCGCCTGCACGGCGAAGAAGGCAAGCTGATCATCCAGGTGGAAGACACGCTGGCCAGCAAGCAGCGGCGCATCCCGGTGGACATGGTGATCCTCTCCGCAGGTCTCCAGCCGCGACGGGACGCCAAAGCGGTCGCCAAGTTGTTCGGCATCTCTTGCAGCGCCGACGGCTGGTACATCGAGAAGCACCCGAAGCTCGATCCGGTCGCCACGATGACCGAGGGCATCTTCATCGCCGGATGTGTGCAGGGGCCGAAAGACATCCCCTCCACAGTGGTGCAGGGAGCGGCCGCGGCGGCCAGAGTGCTGGGCCGCATTCAGCAGAAAGAGATCGCGTTGGAGCCGGTGCGCGCCAGCATCAATCAAGACAGGTGCTCGGGTTGCCGCATCTGCAACAACCTGTGCCCGTACAGTGCCATCCTCTTCCACGAGGATCGCATGGTGTCCGAAGTCAACCCGGCGCTGTGCCAGGGCTGCGGCACGTGCGTGGCCGCCTGCCCGGCGGGCGCGATCAGCGGCACCGGCTTCAGCAACGAACAGATTCTGGCGCAACTCGAAGGCTTGCTGATGCTCAACCTCGACGGCGATGGGCGCATGCCCGTGAAAGTGCGGGAGGCGGTGGCCATTTAGTTGCTGATTGCCGATTGTGGATTGTTGATTGTCAGCCGCGCTCGACCACAGGCCGGCCAGCAATCAGAAATCAGCAATCGGCAATGAACGGAGGAAGACCATGACAGAACATGAACACTTTGAGCCCGTCATTATCGGCTTCACCTGCAACTGGTGCAGCTACCGCGCGGCAGACCTGGCCGGCACGGCGCGCATGAAGTATCCGCCCAACATCCGCCTGATTCGGCTGATGTGCTCCGGGCGACTCGACCCGACGTTTGTGCTCAAGGCGCTCTCCGCCGGAGCCGACGGCGTGATGATCACCGGCTGTCATCCGGGCGAGTGCCACTACATCGAGCAAAACTACAAAGCGATGCGGCGATATCAGCTGCTCAAGCGGACTCTGACCCAAATGGGAATCGAGCCACAGCGAGTCAAACTAGTCTGGGCCAGCGCCGCCGAGGGAGCACGATTGACTGAAGAAATCACCAAATTGGTCGAAGAGGTTCGGGCGCTCGGCCCGCTCCAATGGCCGACGTCTTTGAATGGCCATGGTGCGCGTCCGGCAGTAGAGACGACCGGCGCGGTCGTCTCTGCAAAGGAGGTGGCGGCATGAGCGAGAACGGCGCGAAACCCAAGTTCGCCATGTATTGGGCTGCGGCCTGCGGCGGGTGCGAGATCGCCGTCCTGAACATCCACGAGAAAATCCTGGACGTGGATGCGAACTTCGACGTCGTCTTTTGGCCGGTGGCGATGGACGCCAAATACAAAGATGTCGAGGCCATGCCCGACGAATCTATCACTCTCTGCCTGTTCAACGGCGCGATTCGCAACAGCGAAAACGAGGAGATGGCCCACCTGCTCCGGCGCAAATCGAAGATACTGGTCGCCTTCGGCTCGTGCGCCTGCGAGGGGTGCATCCCGGCGCTGGCCAACCTGACGACGCCCGAGGCCATCTTCGAGGCGGCTTATGCCGGCCCCACCACCGACGATGGGCACGACATCCGGCCTCAACCCGAATGGGCCGCGCCGGAGGGCATCATGCTTCACCTCCCCAAGTTCTATCGCGTGGTGAAGACGCTCGATCAGGTTGTGCCGGTGGACTACACCATGCCCGGCTGTCCGCCTGAGTCGCATCAGATCGGGGCGGTGGTGGACCTGGTGATCAAAGCCTTGCATGGCGAGGCAGATTTGCCTCCCGCGGGGGCGGTGATCGGCGCTGGCGGTTCGACCGTGTGCGACGAATGTAAGCGCGCGCGCAACGAAAAGAAGATCAACCGGTTCGTGCGTATTCAGCACGTGAAGCCCGATCCGGCGCTGTGCCTGCTCGAACAGGGTATCCTGTGCAGCGGCCCGGCCACGCGCAGTGGCTGTACCGCGCTGTGCCCGGCGGCCGGCGCGCCGTGCGTGGGTTGCTACGGCCCGGCCGAGGGCGTGCTGGACTACGGCGCGCGGCTCATGAGCGCCGTGGCTTCGGTCATCGACAGCACTCAGCCGGAAGAAATCGAGCGCATCCTCGACGGCATCCCCGACCCCGCTGGATCTTTCTATCGCTTCAATCTGGGCGGCTCGCTATTGAGGGCGGGAAAGCCCGCGTGGAGTAAGCAGTGAGCAGTGGAGGCAACATGCAACGCATCACCATCGACCCCATCACCCGCCTCGAAGGTCACGGCAAGATCGAAATCTTGCTGAACGAAGAGGGGAACGTCGCCAACACTTACTTCCAGATTCCCGAACTGCGCGGCTTTGAGCGCTTCTGCGTGGGCCGGCCCGTCGAAGAGATGCCGGTGCTGACCAACCGCATCTGCGGCGTATGCCCGGAAGCACACCACATGGCGGCCGCCAAAGCCTGCGACGTCGTGTATCACGTCGACCCGCCGTCCACGGCCAAAAAACTGCGCGAACTGCTGTACAGCGCGTTCTACGTCACCGACCACACGACTCACTTCTACGCCCTCGGCGGTCCCGACTTCGTGATGGGCCCCGACGCGCCCGTGGCCGAGCGCAACATCCTCGGCGTGATCCACAAGGTCGGGCTGGAGATAGGCGGCCAGGTCATCCAATGCCGCAAGTACGGGCACACCGTCGTCGAGATGATCGGCGGGCGCAAGGTGCATCCCTGCACATCGATCCCCGGCGGGCTGACCAAAGGCATCACCGAAGAACAGCGGCAGGAGATCGAGAAGATGGGCCGTTGGTCAATCGACTTCGCCCTGTTCAGCTTGAAACTGTTCAACGACATCGTCTTGAAGAACAAAGCCTACGTGGACTTGATCCTCGGCGACACCTACACCCATCGCACGTACTACATCGGCCTGGTGGACGAGAACAATCACGTGAACTTCTACGACGGCAAGGTGAGCGTCGTCGCCCCGGACGGCGAGCGCATCGGCAAGTACGGCCCAGGCGAGTACGGCGAATGGATCGCCGAGCACGTCGAGCCGTGGACTTACCTCAAGTTCCCGTATCTCAAGAAGATCGGCTGGAAAGGGTTCGTGGACGGCAAGGACTCCGGCGTATACGCGGCCACGCCGCTCTCGCGCCTGAATGCCGCCGACGGGATGGCGACGCCGCGCGCGCAGGAGGAGTACGAGAAGTTCTACGCGACGCTTGAGGGCAAGCCAGTGCATCAACGCCTCGCCACACACTGGGCGCGGCTGATCGAACTGCTCTACGCCGCCGAGCGATGGGTAGATTTGGCGACCGACGCGGAGATTACTTCAGACAACTTCCGGGCGCTCCCGACCGAGAAGCCGACGGAGGGCGTGGGGATCGTCGAAGCGCCGCGCGGCACGCTGACGCACCACTATTGGACGGACGAGCGCGGCATTCTCACGAAGGTGAATCTCATCGTCGGCACGACGAACAACTACGCGCCGATCAGCATGTCCATCAAGAAAGCCGCCGAGACGCTGATCCACA
>JACQED010000034.1 GCA_016200785.1 Chloroflexota bacterium | reverse complement strand
GGCAGACACATCGCGACGAACAGCCCAATACGCAAAGTTCCCGGCGCACGAACGATCCGTAGGAGCGCCTGGTAGGCGCGACTTGCGGCACGGCCCTCGACCCACGGGACAATCCCAAACACCAGCCCTTGCGCGGCGAGTACGCCGATCGGGATAGACAGGCCCAGCGAAAGCCGACGCTGAAGCGCGAATGGAGCATAGAGCAAAATGGCGTTCGTCACCAGCCAGGCCAGCAGAAACACGTCCGTCTCGGTTCGCCGTCGAAAGGCGTGCCACGCGCCGGGGATCGCCAGCAGAAGCGGCAAGCCAAATGTGATGAGGTAATCCCATGCAGGCGGCGACGGCGTTTGATTCTGCGCCGACCAAACTTTGAGCTGCGGGTGCGTTTGAGAAAGCCAAAAGTCGTAGATCAACCACGGGAGTGAGGCGAGAGCGAACACCACGAAGCGCGCAACGTGATCGCGTTTCACGGCATCGCGTTTCAGGTAATAATGCGCGGCATAGGTCACGGCCGTCACTCCCCCGATCGTCACCGACGCGAACGGTTGAAGGTGCGCAGTGGCGGTTGCGGCCAGCACGATGCCGAGCGCCTGCCGCCAATTGATTCGCGGCGGGCCAAATCCCGGAATGAGCAGGAGATACAACGCCAGCGTCAGCGCGATCGAGAGAGGAAAGTGCGGGTTGGCGAAGATCGAGAGAAAGACGATCGCCTCGGCCACCCATAGATCGGACGTGAAACCGCCAAACGGGACCGCCAACCAGCCGAAGCCCGACCCGAGCGCGATCACCAGCCACGCTGCCCAGCGCGCGCCCGGCATCTCGAAGAAACGCGCGACGAAGGCGAAAAGCGTCAACAGCAGGACAAGGCCGGCCAGCGCCCTCGCCATGTGAAAGATCAAGATGGACGGCGCGCCGACCCAGGCGGCGGCGTGGCCGAGGAAAATGTAGAGGAAATACAGCGGCACGCCCGTGCCCGGTTCGGCGGTGAACGGCAAATGGAACAACCAGCCGCCGCGCCGACCGATCTCCATCTTAGCCAGATAAGAGTTGCCATCATACGGGTTGATCAACAAGCCGGTGAAGTGATAGCCGCTTGGCTCAGAGGCAAATCCGTAGAGGTAGGGCAGGGAGGTCAAGGCGACGATCGCCGCCGACACGCCGACCGCGATCCACCATTCGCGCAAAGACGGTGAAGGCCTGGACACGGCGGCCATTGTACAGGAGGAGGCCGATTTGAGAAAAGGACAGACCCCTTCGATTTCCTCTCCATCTTTGTCTCTGCTATAATCCTGCGCGATGAGCCGCGCCGCCGCGCTGATGCGCCTTCAAACGATTGATTCTCAAATCGATGCCCATCGCAATCGGCTGGCCGAGATCGACCGGGCGCTCGGCCAGGACGTGGACGTCTCCGCCGCGCGCTCGGCGCTGGCCGAAGTTCAGGCGGCGCTGGCCGAGGGGAGTAAAACGGCGCGCTCCTTCGAAGCCGAAGTTCAATCGGTTGTCGCGAAGGGCAAAGAGGTCGAGACGACGCTTTACGGCGGCAAGGTCACTCATCCCAAGGAACTCAGGGACCTGCAGAACGACCTCGCCTCGCTCCAGCGCCGTCGCGCCGCTCTCGAAGACAAATTGCTCGAAGCGATGGTGGACGTCGAAAGCGGCGAAACGGCCGAGAAAGCCGCGTTGGCCCGGCTGGCCGAGGCGGAGACGGCGCTCCAGAAATCGCACGGAACGTTGACGGCCGAGAGGGCCAAGATCGAGTCTACCCTCGCCCGACTTGCGATCGAGCGTGAAGCCGCCGAAGCGCCGATCCCCGTCACCGACCGCGAACTGTACGGCACTCTACGACAGCGCAAACGCGGACTGGCCGTCGCGCGGCTCGAAGACGGCGCTTGCGCGGCCTGCGGCGTTGCCCCGTCGTCCTCTCGCGCTCAAGCCGTCCGGCAGGAGAACGCCATCATCTTCTGCGGCAACTGCGAACGGATTCTTTATGCTGAGTAGATTCGATCTCTACTCGGCCCTTATCGGCTTCGGCGCGGCATGGCTGATCGTCCTCGTCCTTTTCTTCCTGCGGAAGCCGATCGGCGCAGTGCGCGCTCGAATCACGACGCAGTTCGCCTCGGCGCGCACCTACGTCTCGTCCGGCGTCGAAGCCCGCTATCGCCAGAGCCTCTTCCGCGCCGCCCAGCGCAGCCACCTCGCCGGGCGCATCGTCGACCTCGACGACATCTTCGTCCCGCCGCGACTCTTTGCCCATCAGCCGGTCTCCGAACCCGGCGAGGCCGAGCTAGCCGATCTCGACATCACCTACGTCGTACCGAAATTCCCCGATTGCCCGGAACTCGCGGCGCTCTACGGCGCCCCGGCCATCACACTCGAAGAGGCGCTCAAGAGTCCCGATTCGCTTCTGCTCATCGGCAAACCGGGCGCGGGCAAGAGCACGATCCTGGCTCACCTCGCCGCCCGCGCCGCCGAAGAGTCCAGCCTCGTTCCCGGCAGCCCGGCGCCCATCTTCGTTCACGTGGCCGATCTCGAATTGCCCGTTCCTGAGAAGAAGGATGTGGCCGAGCCACTGCTGATCGCGGCGGAGGCACGCGCCGGTCTGCTCGGCGGGACGGGCGCGGCGGAACACCTCGCCGGGCGATTGAAGACGGGCGAGTGCCTGCTCTTGCTCGACGGCTGGGACGACTTGCCCAATCCACATCAGGCCGAAGTCGTCAAGTGGCTCCGATCATTCAGGGCGAAGTACCCGGCGACCCGCATCATCGCCACCGGGCCGGTGGCGGGATACGAGCCTATGTTGTCGTTGGGCCTTGCCGTCGCGCCCGTTGACGGCTGGACGCCGGAAGACCACCGGCGATTGATCGTTCGTTGGACGGCTGCCTGGCCGAAACTGATCGCGAAACGCAAACGTAAGCCGGCCGCCGAGCAAGCCGATCCGGCGTTGATCGCCGGATGGCTCTCCGGCGGTTCGCGCGGGCGCACGCCGCTCGAAGTCAGCCTGCGTGTTTGGACTGCGCTCGAAGGCGACGTGCAAGGCCCGCGCCCGGCCGACTGGATGGCGTCGTACGTCGCGCGCCTCCTGCCCACGCCCGACGGGCTTCGCGCGCTGGAGCGCGTCGCGTTCGACAGCCTCTCGCAGGATCGTTACGGACTCAGCCTCGACAAGATTCGGGATCACACCAGCGCCGCTTTCGCCGCCTCGACTGCGAAACTGCCGATGGACCCGGCGGACTTCGTCGAACTCGCGCTCGAATCCGGCGGTCTGCTGGTGAAACGCGTCGGCAACCGCGCCAGCCTCAGCCATCCGGTCGTCGCCGCCTATCTCGCCGCCGCGCCGTGCGCCGTTTCGGGCAAGGCCGAGCCATTTCTCAATCAATCGAGTCCCGCGTTCGCGACGGCCTTCTCGTTCTTTGCCTCGCTGGGCGACGCGACGCCGCTCGTTGCCGAACGTTTTCAAAAGCCGCCCGATCTGGCTTTCTCCGACCTCTTCGCGATCGGCCAGTGGATCGCCGATGCGCCCTCGAACGCGCGCTGGCGTGGTGAGGCCTTCCGGCGGTTGGCCGCGCTGTTGATGGCCAGCGATAAGTCCGAACTTCTCCGAGGACGTGCTCTCGCCGCGCTGGTCGGCTCGCGCGATGAGTCGGTGAATCAGCTCTTCAAGCAATCGCTCGCCGCGCCCGATCCGGTGGTGCGGACCTATGCCTGCCTCGGCCTCGGCGCTTCGGGCGATCCGGCCTCGTCGCCGGCGCTGGTCGGCAAGTTGGCCGACCCGATACGCCCGGTGCAGTTTGCGGCGGCCCTCGCGCTGGCGGTGATCGGCGACACGCCGTCGGTCGAGGCGCTGGCCGGCGCTCTGCTCGAAGGCGATGAGACTCTGCGTAAGGCCGCCGCCGAGGCGCTGGCGCTCCACGCAGAAGAGGGGCACGCCATTTTGCGCGATGCGATTAACGAAAACGATCTACTCACGCGCCGCGCGGCCATTTGGGGCTTGCGGCGGGTCGGCGCGCGCGCCGACGTGTTGAAGTTGCTCGAAGACATCCATCTCAATGACACGCAATGGGTCGTGCGCGGCGCGGCGGAAGAAGCAATGGACCAATTGCAATCGCCGCCCGACCGTGTGCCGAGGCCTCCGCCTCCGCCGGAGAAGTTGGGCTGGTTGGTGGCTTGGGCGGCCAAACGCGGCGAGGGAGTTGCACCCGGCGCTCCAGCGCGCAACGTCCTCCGGCGCGCCGTGAACGAAGGCGACCCGGAAACGCGCATCGCCGCCGCGATCACGCTGGGCCGCATGGCCGCCGCCGACGGCATCCCCGATCTTCAACAGGCGTTGAAAGACTCCGACCTCGGCGTGCGCGAAGCGGCGTACGAGGCACTGTTTCAGATTGGAATGGCGACGGGGCAGAGGCTATAGTGTTTGATGTCCTGCAGTTCGTCGTCGCTCAATCCCCACCCAGCAGCCGATCCGTCAATCTCTTCTTCAATCTTGTTCGTTTGGTTGCTCCTGCCTTTGGCGACGACTTTGTGCGCGGTGGGCGTCGGCTTGTTCGAGCCACTGCAGTGAGGGGCCGGTTTTGGCATGGCGAGAATCAAATCACTTTGCTTTTGGAAATCAACCCGATCCGGTTTATAATTCAGCCGCCTGTGTTAGCCCAGCATTGTGCTCTACGGATGGTGAGATGATTGCGGCAGCCGAGGTGAGAAATGACGATTCAAACAGTAACTCTTCGTATACCTGAGGCGGTTTATCAACGTGCCAAGCAGGCAGCTGAAGCCCTCAAGCGCCCCGTAGAACATGTAATAGTGGAGACGCTGACAGCCACATTGCCATTGCTGGACGACGCTCCGGCAGATATGGCGGGTGAATTGGCGGCGATGGCGCACTTGAGCGATGAGGCTTTGCAGGAGCTGGCCCACGGCATGATACCGCCAGAGCGGCAGGAATTGCTCCATGATCTGCTCGACGAGCAGGGGCGCGGTGAGTTGGATGAAACGGGACAGCGCGAACTGGCGGCGCTGATGGCCGAATACGGCCGGCATATGCTGCGCCGAGCAAAGGCTGTGGGATTGCTAATAGCTCGGGGCCGACCCGTGCCGGTGTTGTCGCGACCCTCTCCTGACCCATGAGCCAAGCCTATATTCCGGCGGTTGTGCGCCGGAGTGTGGTCGAGGCAGCCCGTCGTCGCTGCGGATATTGATGGAACCCCATCCCGTCCCCGCCTCCCTCTACGAACTCGTCCGCCTCGCCTTGCCGGTCGGCACGACGTTCACGGCTGACGCCGATCAGCGAGGCCGCAGTGTCCAGTGGTCGACGATTGTCGGCCTGCCACTGCGCGGCGAAGTCATGGTGGACGCGGGCGACTTCGTCTTTTGCGCCGTGCGATCCGCCGAGCCGAACTGGGACAAGGCGCTGAGCGACTTCGCCAAGGCGCAGGTCGTCGGCGTGGGGACGGCCGACAAACTGCCGCCATCCGCCCTCGACAAGGCGAAACGCCTCGGACTGCCCCTCATCCTGCTGCCCGACGGCAGCAACGTGCGGCAGGCGCATCGCTCGGCGTTGACACTGCTCATCAACCGTCAGGCGCAGATGGCTCAACGCGCGGCTCAGATCTACGAATACCTCGTCCGCCTCTCGGCGGAAGGATCGGGGCTGGAGGGCCTCGCGCGCGCGTTGTGCGAATTGACCGGCAAGAGCGTGCTGGTGCAGGACAAGCGCCTCATCGCGATCGCCTCGTGCCCGACGGCCAGTTTGCAAGCCCCGTGGGACTCTGTGCTGGCGGAACTCGGCCAGATAGAATCTCTGCCGGAGGGGTGGGCCGATCGCAAAGCGGCGGCCACCATCCGCACCGTGACCCATCAGGCCGTCGGCGATGGGCTGGGCCGGCTGGTGACGCCCATCGCGGTCGGGCAACTCGCGCGCGGGTATCTTTCGGTCGTCGGCGGCGCGGATGAACTGGATTCGTTCGATGCGCTGGTCGTCGAGCAGGGTGGGGCAGCTTGCGCGCTGGAGATGTCGCGCGCCAAAGCGATCAGCGAGGCGACCAAAAGCCTGCGGGGCGATTTCGTGGATGCGGTGCTGGCCGGCGCGATTCCGCCGCAGGAGATTCAACGCTGGGCGCAGCGCATCGGCCACGACATCGCCGCGCCGCACGCCGTCGTCATCTTCGCCTGGCCGGAGGGGGCCGGGTTATCGTTGAGGCGGATGGAGACGATCGTCAACGGCGAGATCGGCCTCGGGCGCGTCAGTGCGTTGATTCGCGCGGGTGAGGGCGAGGTCGCCGCCTTCGTCGCACTCGATCCCGAAAATCCGCTCAAGACGGCGCGCGACTTCGCTCAGGCCGTTCACGCTCAGGCGCAGTCGGAGTATCCGAAGATTGGCCTGCATTGCGGGATCGGACGCCCGGCGATGCAGGTGGCCGACTGGCGCACGTCGTACAAAGAAGCGGGGCAGGCGCTGGCCGCCGCGCGCAGACTGGGCGAGCGCGCGCCGCTCTATTTCGGCGACCTCAGCGTGCATCGCCTGCTGTTTCAACTGGAAGGCAATCCCGATCTGGCTGCGTTCGTCGAGGAGACGCTGGGGCCCTTGATCCGTTACGACAAGGCGCACAACAGCAGCCTGCTGCACACATTGCTGGCCTACTTTGCAAACGGCGGCAATTTGAGCCAGACCGCCGAAGCGCTGTTCGTTCACCGCAATACGCTGCAATACCGCATGGAGCGGATCACTCAGATCGCCGCGCTCGACCTCTCCAACCCGGAGACGAGACTCGCGGTTCACCTCGCGCTGAAGGCCTATCGTCTGCTTCACCCCGATGGGGAGAAGTAAGAAAACAGACGTGACGGGTTTGGGAATCCAGCGCAGAAACGACAGGGCCTCCGCATCGGGAGGCCCTGTCGCTTTTGGAACGGTTATGACGCTGCGCGAGCGCCCGCGCCGTCCTGGCTCCCGATCAGTTGAGCGAACGTGGTCGAGCGGAGTTTGTCGGCGAGGCCGGCCTGAACGTCGCACCAGACATCCCGCACGGGGCAGTCGTTCGAATACACACAGTAGGCCCCGTCGGTCACGCATGAGTTGAGCGTGATCGGCCCGTCGATCGCTTCAATCACTTCCAACATGCTGATCGATTCCGGCGAGCGAGCCAGTGTGACGCCGCCGTGCGCGCCTCGCGTGGTATGAACGATTCCGCTGACAGCCAGCTGCGCGACGATTTTGGCGAGGAAAGTCAGGGGGATGCCTTGTTGCCGGGCGATTTCACTGGTAGACGCGCGGCGCCCGTCGGGCAATTTCGCTATCTCCAGCACAGCGCGCACGGCGTAGTCCGCTTGTCGTGTGATTTCCATCCTCCGCACCTCCAGGAATACGTCCAATCATCCCAATGGGCGTAAATTGACTGGTAATCTCCAAAATAAAATTACGCTTGGCGGGCGGTTTGGGCAAGTGATGGATGTTATGACTTGGCGATGATAATTTGCGTATGACGCCCATCACACGTAAAAGGGGCAGTGCGACACTCCCCCGACCCGACAAAAGAGAGATAATCAGTAGGAATTAGAGAAAACCTGCAGAAACGATGGAGACTGTGAGATGGCCTGGTTGAAAGAAATCCGTTGGCACGGCCGGGGCGGTCAGGGCGTGGTCACCGCCGGGAAGCTGCTGGCCGAATCCGCGCTCGAAGCCGGACAGTATTTCCAAGCCTTCCCCGACTATGGTCCCGAGCGCTCCGGCGCGCCCATCCGCGCTTTCACCCGCCTCAGCGACGGCCCGATCACCTTGCACAATCAAATAGAAGAACCGGACGTGGTTATCGTGCTGGACCCGACACTTCTCGGCAACGTGCCGGTGACGAGCGGGCTTAAGCCGGACGGCGTATTGCTCGTGAACACGTCCGAGTCGCCGGAGGCGATCCGCGCGAGGTTGAAATACGCCGAAGGCCGCGTCGTGACCGTGGACGCGAGCCGCATCGCGATCGACGAACTGGGCAAAGAGATCACCAACACGCCCATGCTCGGCGCGTTCGCGCGCGCCACCGGCCTGTTTGCCGTCGCGGAGATCGTCGCGCAGACGCGCCAGCGCTTCGCCAAGAAGTTCGCGCCTGAACTCGTCGAGGCGAATGTGCGAGCGGTGGAGCGGGCGGCGAAGGAACTGCGTGAAGCGTGAAGCGCGGAGCGTGACGAGTACCTTGCGCCCTGCGTCTGACTACTGACTACTGACTACTGACTACTGACTACTGACTACTGACTACTGGAGACTACATGGCGAAGCAAATGACCTGGCAGGAACTGCCCATCGGCGGGCTGATCGTACAACCCGGCAACTCGGTCGCTTACCCGACCGGCGAATGGCGGTCGCATCGGCCCGTGATCGATTTCGATCTTTGCACCCACTGCATGATTTGCTGGCTGTACTGCCCGGACGTGAGCATTCTGGTTGAGGACGAAAAGATGGTCGGCTTCGACTACGTGCACTGCAAGGGCTGCGGCATCTGCACGGAAGTCTGTCCGGTGCATGCCATCCATCAAGAAGAGGAGAGCAGGTTCACATGAGTAGAATCCTTGCCCTGGACGGCAACGGCGCAGTCGCGCAGGCGATGCGCCAGATCAATCCCGATGTCGTCGCCGCTTACCCGATCACGCCGCAGACTTCGATTGTCGAGAACTTCGCGCAGATGGTCGCCGACGGCGAGGTGGCGACCGAGTTCATCACGGTCGAGAGCGAGCACTCGGCCCTCTCGGCCTGCGTCGGCGCGAGCGCGGCCGGCGGGCGCGTGATGACGGCCACCTCCAGCGCCGGGCTGGCGTTCATGTGGGAGGTGTTATACATCGCCGCTTCCACGCGCTTGCCCATCGTCATGCCGGTCGTCAACCGCGCGCTGTCCGGCCCGATCAATATCCACTGCGACCACTCCGACACGATGGGCGCGCGCGACGCCGGCTGGGTGCAGCTTTTCTCCGAGTCGGCGCAGGAGGCCTACGAGAACACGCTGCAAGCGGTTCGCATCGCCGAGCACCCCGACGTGCGTTTGCCGGTGATGGTGATGCAGGACGGCTTCATCACCTCGCAC
The DNA here is from genome assembly GCA_016200785.1 of Chloroflexota bacterium. Taxonomy (GTDB): domain Bacteria; phylum Chloroflexota; class Anaerolineae; order Anaerolineales; family JACQED01; genus JACQED01. The sequence goes on along the minus strand of JACQED010000034.1, from coordinate 11,665 downwards.
GGGATGGAGCGCGTCGAAATCTTCGACGACGAGCCGGCGCGGAAGTTTCTCGGCGAATTCAAGCCTCACTATCCTCTGCTCGACCTGGAGAACCCCGTCACCTACGGGCCGCTCGACTTCTACGACTACTACTTCGAGCACAAGCGCCAGCAGGTCGAGGCCTCCCGGCACGCCCTGCGCGTGGTGCGGGAAGTTTCCGACGAATTCAACCGCAAGTTTGGACGGAATCACGGAATACTCGATCTGTACCGGATGGACGATGCGCAGGTCGCCGTGATCGTCCTCTCCAGCACCGCCGGCACTGCCCGCGTGGTGGTGGATCGATTGCGCGCCGAGGGGTTGAAGGTCGGGTTGATCCGGCCGCGCCTCTTCCGGCCCTTCCCGCACGAGGCGTTGATGGAAGTGGTGGAGAGCCTGAGCGCGGTTGCGGTGATGGATCGCTCGATCGCGTTCGGCGCGATGCGCGACGGCGGCCCACTGTGGATTGAAACGCTCGCCGCCGCGAAACTCCACAATGTCCAATTGCCCATCACGAATTACGTCTTCGGCCTCGGCGGGCGCGACGTGACCCCGGCGCACATCGAGCGCGTGTACCGCGACCTGTATGACATCGTCGAGACCGGGCGCATACTGGAAGCCGTGACCTACCTCGGCGTGCGCGGCGACCCGCAGCCGAAGTTCGAGCCGGAGGCGGAGGCGGTGAAATGACCGTGCAACCGGTAGACTCGCGGTTTTCGTTGAAGGAACTGAGCGCGCATACGGATCGGATCGCTCCCGGCCACCGGCTGTGCGCCGGTTGCGGCGCGCCGATTGCGGTGCGATTGATTCTCAACGCGATTCAAGAGCCGGTCGTCGTGGCGAATGCCACCGGCTGTCTGGAAGTCGCGACGACGATCTACCCCTTCACCGCGTGGCGCGTGCCGTGGATTCACAACGCCTTCGAAAACGCGGCAGCGACCATCTCCGGCGTCGAGTCGATGTACAAGTCGCTGGTGCGGCAGGGGAAACTCGAAGACAAGCAGGTGAAGTTCGTCGCCTTCGGCGGCGACGGCGGCACCTACGACATCGGCCTGCAGGCGCTGTCAGGCGCGATGGAGCGCGGGCACGAGTTCGTCTACGTTTGCTACGACAACGGCGGGTACATGAACACCGGCATCCAACGCTCGGGCGCGACTCCGATGGGCGCGTCCACCACGACGACGCCCGCCGGCAAACACAGCGCCGGCAAAGTTCAATACCGCAAAGACCTCACGGCGATTGCGGCCGCGCACGGCATCCCGTACGTCGCGCAGGCGTCACTCCACCGCTGGAAAGACCTGATGCTCAAGGCGCGCAAAGCGGCCCACGCCGGCGGCCCGGCCTTCATCAACGTCTTGGCCCCGTGCAATCGCGGCTGGCGCATGGATACCAACGTCACGGTCGAGACTTCGGAGATGGCGGTGGAGACGTGCTACTGGCCGCTGTTCGAAGTCGAAGAGGGCCGCTGGAAGTTGAATTACCGGCCAAAGCAAAAACAGCCGATCGAGAAGTGGCTGGAAACACAGGGCCGCTTCAAGCATTTGTTCACCGACGAGAACCGTCACGTGATCGCCGACCTGCAGCGCGAAGTGGACATCCGCTGGAACCGGCTGGTTCAGCAATGCGGCGAGAGCGTGGGGCACGTTTAGCGGAGTGGCACGACGCGAAGGCTTGCGCTGAATGACTTGAAAAGGTGACTGCCTATGACTAGAGTCTCCGATCTGATGCGGCGCGGCCTCATTAGCTGCGACCCCCGAGCACGGCTGGGCGACGTCGCCAGGCTCCTGCTGACTCACCGCGTTCACTCACTCGTCGTCGCCGAAAACGGTGGGCCGCCCCTCGGCCTGATCTCCGACACCGATCTGCTGACCGGCGAGTGGCTGTCCGGTGACGATAAGTCTCTGGCGACGATGCGTGGAATGACTGCGCGCGACCTGATGACCCTGCCCGTTATCACGATTGAGGCCGACGCGCCTGCGGGCGAGGCCGTCAGGCGCATGCGCGAGGGTGACGTTCACCGGCTTGTCGTTACCGAGTACGGCAAGGCCGTTGGCGTCATTTCCGTTTCAGATTTCGTCGCCGGGCTGGCCGGCGGCTGGGTGGGGCGAGGCAATGTGGGCGACGTGATGTCGCGCGGGTTGGTGGTGTGCCGCCGCGACACGCCGCTCCCCGCCGTCGCCTGGGCGATGACCGAACGCCGTTCGAGATCCGTCGTCGTGATCGGCCCGACCGGGAAGACGCTGGGCGTTGTGACCGGCGTAGACGTGATGAAGGTGTGGGGCGACGGAAAGACCAATCTCACGGCGGCCGACCTTATGCAGCCGCCGATCATCATCGGCCCGGAGGCGTCACTGCGCGAGGCGGCCGATCTCATGCTGAAATATCATATCCACCGGTTGATCGTCGTGGATCCCTCTCGTCCCAACGAAGCGCCCCTCGGCCTCATCTCAACCAGCGACATCCTCGCCGAAATGGCCGCGCCGGAGTCTGTGTGGCAGACGGCGGCGTGATGCGGTTGTAGTAGCTCACTGCTCCGCGTCTCTCGGAGTCGAGGCCTCACTCGGAAATGTGCTACAGTCTGGCGGCCTGACTTATCCCTTCTCTCGCCCGTGCCGCGCCGGTTTGGTCTCTTTGGGTTTAAGAAGCACGAAGGCGGCGACGGCCAGCGCGATCAGCCCGAGGACTCCCGCCCCGATAATCCCGAGGCCCACGATCGCGATTGCGCCCGGGCCCGTCGCGCCCCCCGTCGAACGCGCGAACACGCCGAACAGCGTGAAGTGATCCGTCGTGCCGCAGACCTGCCGGCTACCGGCGTTGACCGTCGTCGCCAGCTGTGACCACAACCCGGCGGCCTGAGCCATCTCGACGACGAGGTTGTTGGGGTCCCCGCCCGCCGTCTTTACGTCAGCCTCGGAGTAGGAGAAGCAGATGGTCAGTGGCTGGGAGAACTTGGTCAGCGCCCCACCCGTGTCGTCCAGCGCTTTGACCTCGGTCACACGGCCAACGCTGACGAAGCCCGGCGGCGCGGGCGGCACGATATTCGCCACAGGTTCGGCGCACGAGAGCACGCTTCCGTCGGCCAGAACGCCGGCGGGCACGGTGAGTATCCATTGGTCGCAGATGATCGATCCGCCCGTGCTGCCAATGCTTTGCGTTACAACCCCGGGGGCGGGCGTGGCTGTCGCGGGCGGCGCTATCGAGAATCTCGCGCCCACGGCGATGTCTTGATTCATCTTCACGCTAACCGTCTCAGCCGATCCGCTCACGCCGCTTGTCCAACCGGTCAGGAAGTTACCCGCGTCCGGATGTGCCGTGAGCGTGACTTCGGCGCCGGCGACGTATTGCAGACCGTCATAGCAGTTGGGCGCAGGATCGGCGCTGACCGTCCCGCCCTGAACGCCGCTCAGGTCCAGAGTGTAACAGGTTGCGGCGAAGTCGGCGGATTGATAGCCGTCCGTCTGCATTAGATTCGCGGCGCGCCAAATGGCTGGCACGCCTGCGGCCTGCTCGTCGGCGATCGTGAAATTCGTCAGAGTGTACGGCCCGTTTGTTCCGCTTCGCCTGATCTCATCCCCGTCGAAGGGCAAAGTCACATATTGCGCGCCGGGGCGCAATGCGGCGACAAGCGAGGTGTGCGCCACAGGTTCGCCGTTCGCGCCAACCAGATCCGCCGACACCGCGTAGTTGCCCGGCTGCGCCATGTTCAGTCCAACGGCGATGTTGAGGCTGTCGTATTTTCCCTTGCCGTCAATATCCGACAAGCTGACCGAATACTGCCCGGTCAACTGTGCCGTGAGCGGCGCGATGGCGATCATATCGTCCAACTGGCGGGCATAGAGCACTGCGCCGTCACTGCCCTGCGCGGTGACGCGCAGGCCCACGTAGCCCGGCACGTCCGGGATCGTGAAAGTGCCCGTGTAGGTCCCGTCGCCCTGGTCGGCCAGCGTGACGGCGTCGTCAACGACGCCTGGGCGATAGAACTCCGCCTGCACCTGCGCGCCGGTCAGCGCCGTGTCGCCGTTGACCAACTGGGCGGTGATCTTCGCCGTGTGGCCAACGGCGTACAGCCGATAATCGGTCGTCGCCTTCAGGATGCGCGTGGATTCCACCAATGTGGCGGCCACGTAGTCCGCGCCGGACGGCCCGAGGGCGCCCGCGGTGATCGTCAGGATGTAGAGACCGGGCGACGCCGCATTGAAGGCGTATATGGCCACGTGCCGCGCGCTCACGTCGGCGGCGTTGTCTTTGTAAGTGACTTCCTCCGGGTGCTGAGTAGCGTAGAGCGGGTCAATGGTCTTTCCCTCCGGATCGGTCAAGCCAAAGGTGAGAGGGTCTCCGCTCCACGTGAGGATGAACGCGGCGTGGCCGCTGGAGTCGACAGGCACGATGTGGCTCGCGACGCCGTCGGCGGCGAGGCGCCCGGAGAAACTCGGCGCGCTGGCCGCGACCGGCTCCGCGGCGAGGCTCGTGGAAGCCAGGGCGATCCGGTTGCGGCTCGTCTCGCTGAACGAAATCGCCGTGATCGGCCCGCGCCCCGACGCTTGTCCTTCCGGCGGACACGTTCCACCGCTGACGCCCAGGATTTTCCGAATGCACTGATACGTTTCGGTGATCGTCGTGTCCGTCGGACTCGCCGCGTTGAAGTAACTCGGGAACAAGAGCGCGTTGCTGTTGCTGTGCCCGGCGGCGATCGCGTAACGCGCGACGTTGTCGCCCGTTACGATCGTTTCCACCTTATTTTCGTTGACCATGAGGCGCTGGCCCATGCCGCTGTAGACGCCGACGACGCCGTCGTTGTCGCCGTCGGTCACCAGGAGCGGCCAGCCGGGCAGCGGATCCAGCTTGCCGCCGATGAAGTCGTACTCCACGTCCGCGGCGCGCTCCGGATAGATTTCGTTGAACAGGTCACTGCCGTAGAAGGTGAGCAGGCAGGCGGCGTTAGAGAGATCTCCGAGGCACGGCGCGCTGTTGTAACCCGTGCCGGTGTGAGGCGTGCCAAGCGTGATCAGCTTCGACACGTCGCCCGCGTAGAAGCCCTTGACCGGGTTCTCGATGTAGGCCCGGCTCACCAGCCCGCCGGCGCCGTGGGCGATCAGAACAACCTTATCAACGCCTTTTGCCCGCAGGGACGCGATTTGCTGTCTCAGGCAGACCGCATTCTGGAAAACGTCGGACACGGCTCCCGGCCCGCTGTTCAGGTGAGCGACGAAGACGTCGAAGCCATCCGTCTTCAGTTGACTCGGGATGATGCCGAAGTCGAAGATGGGTGACGGCGAACCCGGTTCGTAATTGATCGGATCAGCCTGGCAATGATCCGGCGGATCATCCTGCGCGCCGAGCCAGCCATGAACAAGCAGAACCACCGGCTTGATCGGCTTGGGCAGGAAGTTCGCCGTCACCGTTTTGTTGCCCGTCATCTGCACGATGAGAAGTTGTTTCGCGCCGACAGCGTCGCCGCTCCAGCCGGCGAACACGTGATCGCGATCGGGGATGGCTTGAAGCCACACGTAACTGCCGGCGGGGTGGCCGCTCTCACAGTTGGGCTGTGACTGCGCGATGGCGTTGGCCGCGCCGCCCTCACCCGACGTGACGTCCAGTGTGAAGCATCCCTCGGTCGGAGGCGGAGGCACACTGTCACGGTCGTAGAGGAAGATGTCTTCGACGCCGTTGGCGTCGCCGGGGATGATACTCTGGTCGGCGGCCCTGAACGACACGAACCGACCGTCGCCGGAGATCGAAGGCAGGTCGGCGTCGCTGTTGCCCTGCGCGCTAATTGGCCCCAGAGAGACGCGATATGTCTGGCCCGACGTCGTGTTGCGAACGAAGATGTCCGCGTATCCGTTGGTGTCGTCCGGCACGAGATTAGTCGCCAGCGAACTGAACGCGACGAAGTTGCCGTCGGCGGAGATGGACGGATTCCAAGACAGATAATTTGCCTGCGTCCCGTCGGTCGCCACCGAGACGCGAGTCGTCTGGCCGGTTTGCCGGTCGCGCACGAAAATGTCGGCGACGCCGTTGGTGTCACCCGCCACGAGATTGGTCGCGAGCGAATCGAACGCGACAAAGCGCCCGTCGCCGGAAATGGATGGCGGCGTATCGGGGCCGCTATTGCCGGGAGTGCCGTCCGACGTGACCGAGACGAGCGCGGTCTGTCCGGTTGTCATGTCATGGACGTAGACGCCGCGCGTTCCCGCCGGACTGCCGAGATTCGTGGCCTCGGACAGGAAGGCGACGAATTTGCCGTCAGCCGAGATCGCGGCGTCGAACGAACTGCCGCCTCGTCCGGGCAAGCCGGCAGAGGTTGTGGATACGAGAGTGGTCTTGCCCGTCACCTGATCGTGCACGAAAATCTGCGCGGAGCCATCCGTTGCGCCGGCGACCAGATTCGCGGCGGACGACTCGAATGCGATATAGCGCCCGTCGCCGGAGATCGAGGGGCGATACGATCCGCCGTTCGCCTCGGCGCCGAGGGACGACACCGAGACGCGCACGGTTTGGCCGGTCGTCATGTCGCGCACGAAGACGTCGTACGCGGCGTTGGCGTCGCCGGCGACGAGATTGCTCGCGCCGGACTCGAAGGCCACGTAGCGCCCGTCCGCAGAAGTGGACGGCGCGTCGGAAGCATCGTTGGCCTGCGCGCCCTCCGCCAGGGCGGCGTGGCCTGGCTGGCCGGCCACGTTCGCGGCGGCCAGGATCCGAGGCGCTCCGGCGGCGGCATTCGAGGCGACCGAGGCGCGCGTCGTCTGCCCGGTGAGGCGGTCGTAGACGAAGATGTCGCCGAAACCGTTGGAGTCGCCCGCCACGAGATTGCCGGCGGACGAAGCGTAGGCCACGTAACGCCCATCGCTGGAGATCGACGAAAGTTGAGATGAGCCGCCGGCAGGCGATCCATCGCAGGCGCGCGAGACGAGACTGAGCGGACTCGGAATGGGTGACGGCGTTCCGCAGATCAGCGCCGGCCCGGCAGTCGGCGTGTTGCTTGGCGTTGGAGTATTGAATCCCGCCGCGAACACCGGCCGTGCCCCGCCCACCGTAGCTAGCAGGACGAGCGCAATGGTTAGAAGAACAACGGCTGGTCTAGCCATAATTTGCCCCTGCCGCCTGGGCGCACGGCGATCCTGCGCGTCGGTGAGTAGCACACCGCCATTATAGTCAGAATTTCCGTGCGCACGAATGCGACGGAGGGCCCCTGAGATTCGATGCAACGAACGTGCCCGCGTTCAGCGCTTACCCATCGGCACCGCGTCGCGGATGTCGTGGCCGAAGCCCATCAATTCGCCCTCGGTGATCGGGAATTCGTAGGTCTTGCCGGTGCGGTTGTCGGTAATGCTGAGGGCGTCGCCGGGCAAGGCGGAATCGAAGCCTCCTAATCACGGGGAATTATTGTCGGCTTCTGTAATCCCGCGCGCTACAGGAACGGCGACGGTCAATTGAAGCCGGGCCGGGCCTATGGCACTTCGTCCGTTTCCTTCACTGCCCTGAACTGCCGTGCACGCCGAGAAAGGCGATGCGGGTCTCCGCTTCGACGCCTCGCTTGGCCCCATGCGGCGCGACGACCGTTACCCCCGGCGCGACGGCGAAGCGTTCTCCGTTCACGATCATCCAGCCGGTTCCCTCTAAAAAGTGATACACAGCTATCGGCGCGGGGTGCTGTGGAATCTTCTGGCCCGCCTCAAGCCCCACGAGGACGGCCTTGAACTTGTCGGTCTCTACCAGGGTTTGCGGCTGTGGGCCGGCGGCAGAGAAAACAACTTTCTCTTTCCAGTTGGGATACAGAATCGGGGTCATTTGAGCTCAGCCTCACAGCGGCAGCACGGGCGTCGGTCTTTCGGTAAATGGATCGTAATCGGGATTCGTCCAGGCCCAGCGGCAGTGATAGCCGGCGAGGTTGCAGTCAATCCCGAACGAGCATTTGCGCGCGCCCACCTGGTAGGGAAGAGCGGCATCGGGCAGCAGGTCATCGGGATAGATGCGTTCCTCCAGCAGGTGAGCCTCCTCCTGCATCAAATCGCACCAGTGTTTCTGGACGGACTCCCACGCTATCTTTGCCATTGCTCACCTCCGCAAGGTCAAGGGCCGGTATTTGGTCAGAGGGAAAGTCTACGCACGCAATGCATGTGCGAACTCGGCGCCTCGCCGCAATGCTTGACGGTTGCCTTCCAGCAGTTCGCGGTGCCGCTCGGGCAGATGCTCGGCGAGGGCGCGCTCGACAGCCTCCAATGGCAGAGCGTGCGTGGCGGCCAGAAGCGCTCCCGTCAAAACGATGTTGATCAATCTTGGGTCGCCGAGTTCCTCGGCGATCGCGTTGGCGGGGACTTGGACGACGAGAATGTCGGCGCGCGCGGGAGAGCGCGTGGTGAGGGACGAATTGACGACCAGCACACCGCCCGGCGCGACGAGCGGCTCGTACTTGTCGAGCGAGGGCATGTTCAGCGCGATTGCCGCCGCCGGGTGGCGAACCAGCGGCGAGCCGATCTCTTCGTCCGCAATGATCACGGTGCAATGGGCGGTTCCCCCGCGCATCTCAGGGCCGTAGGAGGGAATCCAAGTGACGTGACGTCCGGCGTCCATGGCGGCGTAGGCCAGCAACTGGCCGGCAAACAATGCGCCCTGGCCGCCGAAGCCGGAGATCACGATTTCAGTCTGCATTCTGTCTCCCGAGTTACATCTTCTGTAACCGTCTAGCGAAGCTTCGCCTCAAACCGACGAGTCTTCCACCGCAGAGCACGCGGAGTTCGCTGAGATTCTTAGAGCCGCTCTGCGTTCTCTGCGAACTCAGCGGTAAGACTTGCTCTGCCTGTAAAGAATTTGGCCTGTCAAGGATTTCAGTCCGCCGCCAGACCTTTACCACGAAGGCACGAAGACACGAAGGACACAAAGAAGGCGTCGTGAAACTTGGTGCCTTTGTGTCTTGGTGGTTAGAAAGGGCCGCGTGACCTGAACGCTTACCATCTTCTTTCTCCTGGCTATTAAAGGGACGCAATCCCGGGCAGGACTTTGTAGTCGCCCAGAGGATAGTACGGGATCATGTGCTCTTCGATCCACTGGAGTGAGTCGACAACCGAGACACCCCAGTTGGTTGGGCAGTTCGACAAGAGTTCGACCATCGAGAAGCCCATCCCGGCGAGTTGCACTTGAAAGGCGCGCTTGATGGCCTTCTTTGCTTTGTTGATCTCTTTGACGCTGTGCAGACTGCGCCGGACGACGTAGGCCGCTCCCGGCATGCCGGCCAACGCCTCAGCCATCTTGAGCGGCATGCCCATCGTCTCTACGTCGCGCCCGCACGGCGAGGAAGTCGTCTTCTGGCCGGGCAGGGTGGTCGGGGCCATCTGGCCGCCGGTCATGCCGTAGATGGCGTTGTTGATGAAAATCACCGTGATGTTCTCGCCGCGCGCCGCCGCGTGGGTGATCTCGCCGAGGCCGATCGCGGCGAGGTCGCCATCGCCCTGGTAGGTGAAAACGACGTTGTCCGGCCTCACCCGCTTGATGCCCGTTGCCATCGCCGGCGCGCGCCCGTGCGCGGCCTCGGCGAAGTCCAGATTGAAATAATTGTAGGCGAACACCGCGCAACCGACGGGCGCGACACCGATCGCGCGCTCGCGCACGCCGAGCTCGTCTATGACCTCTGCCACCAATCGGTGAGCGACGCCGTGCGTGCAACCCGGGCAATAATGCGTGAAGGTTTCGGACAAAGCCTCCGGGCGCTGGTAGACGACTTCCTCCATCGATCAGATTCCTTTCGACTTCTCCGCTAATTCTCGAATCGCCCCCAGCACTTCGTCGGGGAGCGGAACGACTCCGCCCATCCGCCCATAGAACCGCACCGGCACTTGCCCTCCGACGGCCAGCCGCACATCTTCGATCATCTGGCCGGCGTTCATCTCCACGACCAGAATGCCGCGCACCTCGTCGGCCAGTTCCGAGAGGCGCTCCTCCGGGAACGGGTAAAGACTGAGCGGCCTGAGCAGCCCGGCGCGCAAGCCCTGCGCTCTCGCCTGCTTCACCGCCGTCTGCGCCACGCGCCCCGCCGTGCCGAAGGCAACGACGAGATAGTCCGCACCCTCAGTCTCGTATTCCTGCCAGCGGACTTCTTGGCGTCGGATGATTTCGAGCTTGGCTTGCAGTCTGCGGTTGACTTCTTCCTCCTCTTCGGGGATAAGGTACAGCGAGGTGATGACGTTCTTGGGTCTGCCCCCGGCGCCGGTGAGCGCCCACTGCGGTCTCTTTCGACCTCCATTCAGCGGGCGCATCGGCGGCAGTTCGGCCGGTTCCATCATTTGTCCGATGTTACCGTCGGCGAGGATCACGACCAGCGTGCGATATTTCTCGGCGAGGTCGAAGGCCTGATAGGTCAGGTCAATCGCTTCTTGCACGGTCGCGGGCGCGAGCACGATCGGATGATAATCGCCATGCCCGCCGCCCTTCACGATCTGGAAGTAATCTCCCTGCGAGGGCGCGATGTTGCCCAGCCCCGGCCCGCCGCGCATAATGTCCACCAGCACGCACGGCACTTCGGACGCCACGATGTAAGAAACGCCTTCCATCATCAAACTAACGCCGGGGCTGGAGGACGAACTCATCACCCTCGCCCCGGTGCAGGCCGCGCCATAGACCATGTTGATCGCGGCGATCTCACTCTCAGCTTGCAGAAAGACCCGCTGGAGCGCCGGCATGCGTCCGGCCATATGCTCCAGCAGTTCGGTCTGCGGGGTAATCGGATAACCGAAGTACGCCTCGACCCCGGCGCGTATCGCCGCCTCGGCAATCGCCCTGTTGCCTTCGAGCAGTTCCTTCATGACAGTGTGCAGACCTGCGTCGCCAGTCTTCAGACGCCGGCGAGCGCTGGCCCTCTGACGGCTGACGTCTGGCAGCTGACGACCCGATAGACAGTAATGCACGCATCCGGGCAGATGACGGCGCACAAACCACAGCCGGAGCAGTGCCCTTCGGGATCCACCAGCCGCACCGGGTGATAGCCGCGCGCGTTGAGCTGGTCGTTTGCCATCGTCAAGACGCCCGGCGGGCAGGCAGTCGTGCAAAGCGCACAGCCCTTGCACCGAACTTCGTCAATGACAACGCGCCCTTTGGCCATGGCCTGCCTCCTCGCCGAAACCGCAATCTAACTCTCATCATGAGAATAGGCCGGTCGCGTCTTGTGCCGTAGTGTTTAGTATCATCGGTTGAGGCGACAAAGTTCCCCTGAAACTAGTCTGGCAAGACGGTGACATTTGCCACTGTGCCGCGCGCCGACCATCGCGTAGACTAGTGCAAATCCGACACCGATTGTCCTAGTTCGCGGTGCGGGCTGGCGAAAATGCTCCCTGAGGAACTGCGAGAGGTGCCCCTCTTTGATGGCCTGACCCCGGCGCAAATGGCGCGTCTGGCGCCGCTGTTCAAGCGCGTCAGATTCGCGGCCGGTCACGCCATCTTCGAGCAGGGAGATCGCGCCGAGACGGTCTTCGTGCTCGAGGACGGCCATGTCGAGATTCGATTCCGGCCGGACGATGGCGATTGGCTTCCCATCGCCACGGCCCGTCCCGGCGGTGTAGTTGGGTGGTCGGCCGCGCTGGCGCGGCCACGTTATACCTCCTCGGCTGTTTGTGTTACGCCCGTGCGGGCCGTCGCGATTCGGGGCGACGAGTTTCGC
>JACQED010000451.1 GCA_016200785.1 Chloroflexota bacterium | reverse complement strand
CGTGATCTTCAGTTGCGGCACGGTCGCCGGAATTTGAACGGATCCGATGTGGGCGTTGTCGGCGGCGGGGCCGTATTCGGGGCAGAGTTCGGGCGCGCGGCTGTAGATTCCCGGAGCGCAAAAAGCGTCGCCCGCGTCAACGTTGGGCGCGGCGTTCAACGCCTCGTTCGAGGCAGCGTCGTTCGGCCCTTCGCCCTCGGCCAGCGCAGGCGCGGGGGAAAAGAGAATGGAGACAAGAGACAGAAGGATGGGCAGGTAAAGGAGACTTCGACTCTTCTCTTTCATCATCAGGCGGCCACCAACTCCTCTTTCGCCTTCTTCGCCAGCTTGCCGCGCTCCTCTGTGACGAGGATCTTCTTGCGGATGCGGATTGATTTCGGCGTGACTTCGAGCAATTCGTCGTCGCCGAGATACTCGATGCACTCGTCGAGACTCATCTGGCGCGGCGTGGTCATCCGCACGGCGATGTCGGCGTTGGACGAGCGGATGTTGGTCAGGTGTTTCTTCTTGCAGATATTGACCGCCAGATCGCCGGGGCGCTGATGCTGGCCGACGACCATCCCCTCGTAAACTTCGACACCCGGGCCGATGAACAAAATTCCTCGCGCCTCCGCGTTGCTCAAGCCGAAGTTGGTGCTGACGCCGGGTTCCCACGCCACCAGACTGCCCTGCGGCCGTTCGGCGATCCCGCCGGCGAACGGCAGATAATCGTGGAACAACGTGTTCATGATCCCGGTACCCTGCGTGGCGGTGAGGAATTGGTAACGGAAGCCGAGCAGGCCGCGCGTGGGCACGATGTAAGTCAGGTACACCGACCCATCGCCGCCGTGGTGCATGTTCGTCATCTGCCCGCGCCGTTCGCCGAGCATCTCGACCACCGAACCCAGGTGCTCCTCGGCGACTTCGATGTGAACCTCCTCGAACGGCTCCAGCGTTTCGCCATCCTCGCCCTCGCGGTAGATCACTTCGGGCCGCGACACTTGAAACTCGTAGCCCTCGCGGCGCATCGTCTCGATCAGAATAGCGAGGTGCAGTTCGCCGCGCCCGGAGACGAGGAACGTGTCGGCGCTGCCCGTCTCTTCAACCCTCAAGGAGACGTTGTGCGTCAGTTCGGAGAATAGGCGCTCACGAATCTTGCGCGACGTGCCCCACGTCCCCTCGCGCCCGCCGAAGGGTGCGTTGTTGACGGCAAAGGTCATGCGCACCGTCGGCGCTTCGACGCGAATCGTCGGCAGGGCGATCGGATTCTCCGGGTCGGCGATCGTCTCGCCGATGCCGACTTCTTCCAATCCGGCAATCGCCACGATCTCGCCGGCCTCCGCCGACTCGACGTCGACTCGCTGCAAGCCTTGATGGACGTAGAGATAGCGCGCCCGATCCTGGCTGACGCGCCCGTGAACGTCAATTCGCGCCACCGGCTGGCCGACGGCGATCTTTCCGGCGAACAAACGCCCGACGGCGATGCGGCCTTTGTAATCGTCGTAGCCGAGCGTGGTGACGAGCATCTGCAATGGCGCGTCGGCGTCCACCTTCGGCGCAGGGATGTGATTGAGAATCGCGTCGTACAGCGGTTGGTAATCCTGGCCGAGTTCGGGCGTAAGGCCGGCTTGCTGAGTCAGCGCGTTGGTGTAGATGATCGGGAAGTCGGCCTGCGCGTCGGTCGCGCCGAGTTCGATAAACAGATCGAAGGTGCGGTTGACGGCGTCCACGGGGTTGGCGTTCTTGCGATCGACCTTGTTGATGACGACGATGGCTTTATGGCCCATCTCCAGCGCCTTGCGCAGGACGAAGCGCGTCTGCGGCATCGGGCCTTCGGCGGCGTCCACCAACAGCAAAACGCCGTCCACCATGTTCATCACCCGCTCCACCTCGCCGCCGAAGTCGGCGTGGCCGGGCGTGTCCACGATGTTGATCTTGACGCCGTTGTAGGTCAGCGCGGTGTTCTTGGCGAGTATCGTAATGCCGCGCTCGCGCTCGAGGTCGTTGGAGTCCATGACGCGCTCGGCGACTTGCTGGTTCTCGCGGAAGATGTGTGCCTGCCGCAAGAGGCCGTCCACCAACGTCGTCTTGCCGTGATCGACGTG
>JACQED010000450.1 GCA_016200785.1 Chloroflexota bacterium | reverse complement strand
GCGCCGATCGTCTCGCCGGCGACCCGCCCCACCACCACGCCGACGCGCTTCAGCCCGGTGGCACGGCGGGCGATCTGGGCCGCTGTTATTACACCGAAGCCGACGCGCCGAATTACTGGAAGTTGGCGCGCACGTTTGCCCTGTGCGATCGCTACTTCACCGAAGTGCGCGGCCCGTCCGACCCCAACTACTTCATGCTTGCTGCGGCGCAGTCGTCGATTATCGAGTCAGCTTTCCCGAACGACTCGTGCCCGGACTTGTGCCTCAACGCACCCTCTCTGCCCACGAAACTGGACGCCAAGGGGATCACCTGGGCCGATTACGGCGGCGTGTTCAATGCGATCCAACCGATGCTGGGCCGGCCCGAGGTGAAGCCCGACGACTCGCAATTCTTTACCGACGCCGCGCGCGGCACGTTGCCGAACGTGTCGTGGCTGGTAAGCAAGTTCGCCGTCAGCGGACACCCTCCCACCAGCCTGTGCGTCGGAGAGAATTACGCCGTGCGCGTGCTCAACGCTGCGATGTCCGGCCCGCAGTGGAACTCGATGGCCGTGTTCTTCACCTGGGACGACTGGGGAGGATTCTACGATCACGTCGCACCGCCGGTCGTGGAGCGTTGGGGCGACCACACGCCATTCCGCTACGGACTGCGCGTACCGTGCATCGTCATCAGCCCCTACGCGCGCCCCGGTTACCTGTCAAAGACATTGAAATCGCACCTAAGCCTCTTTCGTTTCATCGAAACGACGTTCGGCGTCGAGCCGCTCAACAATCGCGATCGCTACGCGCCGAACATGCTCGACTGCTTCAACTTTTCGCAGAAGCCGCTCGCGGCCGTCGCATTGACCGAGCGTGCCTGTCCCGCATAATCCGATGGAGGGAAACGCTGTGGACGCCACCACTCGCCTTCGCCACTCTACCGACGCGACTTATCAAATCGTCGCCGACGAAGCCATCCTCATCCACCTCAAGAGCGGCGTTTATTATTCGCTCAACGAAGTCGGCACGGCCTATTGGAATTTGCTCGACGGCGAACGCTCCATCGCCGACTGCGCCGCCAAGATCGCCACCGACTACGACGCGCTGCTCGAAGTCGTCACCTCGGATTTGTTGGAGATTTCCGGGGATTTGGTGAAGGAGGGATTGGCAGAGGAGGTGTGATACTTCGGTTCTGGTGCTATACTATGCCAGATTTGATGAGGTGAGGCCATGACTGTGCAGGTGACCGTTACCGTCTCCGATCGAGTGGCGCAAAGCGCCCAACGTATTGCCGAACAGACTCGTCGCTCTGTGGAAAGTGTGCTGGCCGAATGGCTGGATCGCACCGCCGCCGAATTGCCGGTGAAAGACCTGAGCGATTCAGATGTGCTGACCTTGTGCGACCAACAGCTGTCGGAGGCCGACCAGACCGAGTTGAGCACCCTCCTTGCCAACAATCGCGAGGGACACTTGGACACAGCGGGACGGGCACGGCTAGACCGTCTGATGCGCGAGTATGATCGGCGTCTGTTGCGCAAAGCCGAGGCATTACGGGAGGCCGTTGAGCGTGGTTTGCGCGAGCCTCTTGCCGCATGACGAGTGGCTACCTCTCCGATGCGTTGCGTCAGCGGGTGCGCGCCGCCGCTGGTGAGGGGGCAGAACACTTCCAGTGGGATGCGGAGGGCGTGGTGATCCTGGGATTAACTCCAGTGGGCAGAGCAACTATTGAGGCTGTGCGACTCAACCATGAGCATTCCATCGCCGTCCGGCGGAATTGGGTTGCCGCCGGCTGGCATCCTCCTTCCGAGTAAGTGTCAGTTTTCACTCGCCTCCGCAACCTCTCTCTCGTCCCGTCTGCGCTCCCGGCTCTCCTCTTCGACTCCCGCTATCGCCGCCTGTTCGCCGAAATGCGCGACTTCGCCCAACGACTGCCTCAAGCCTTATCCAATCGCTCCTTGCCCGACTGCCTAGCCGCCCTTACTCCTCCAACTTCCGACCTCCGACTTCCGACCTCCAGCATTCGTCGCCTCGCCGACCTCACCGCCCTCCTCGATCGCCGCTCGCCTCTCGGCCTTTGCCTGCGCCGCTCACTCGTCCGCTATCATTTTCTTCGTCGTGCCGGTCTGCTGGTTGCCATCGAATTCGGCGCGCGATTCAAAGATGGCCGGCCAGATCGTGAGGTCGCCGGCCACGCGTGGCTGACACTCGACGGCCAGCCGTATTTTGAAGAGGGCGAAAACTATCAGGGTTTTACGGTGATGATACAATTCCCCCGTCTGACAACTGGCGACTCATAACTGACGACTCCATGTGTGGCATCTGCGGCCTTCTCGCCCCAAGCTCCAACTCAAACTCCGACCTTCTCCGCTGCATGAACGCCTGCCTCGTCCATCGTGGCCCGGATGACGAAGGCTACTTCGTCGGCGATGGCGTCGGCCTCGCGGCGCGGCGCTTGAGCATCATTGATCTCGACGGCGGGCATCAGCCCATCAGCAACGAAGACGGCTCCGTGTGGTTGGCCTACAACGGCGAGGTCTACAACCACGCCGAGTTACGCGCCGAGCTTGAGCCGCGCGGCCACATCTTTCGAACGCGCACCGACACGGAGACGATAGTTCACGCTTATGAGGAATGGGGCGAGGGATGCGCCGTCCGACTACGCGGCATGTTCGCCTTCGCATTGTGGGACGCGCGGCGGGCGCGATTACTGTTGGCGCGCGACCGCTTCGGCATCAAGCCGCTGTACTACGCAAAATCGGACGGCGTATTTGCCTTTGCCAGCGAACTGCGCCCGATCCTCACCGCCCTGCCCCAGTTACCTCGCCGCGCCGAACCGACGGCGCTGTGGAACTTGCTCGGCCTCGGCTTTGTCCCGACGCCACGCACTCTCATCCCCGGCATATACAAATTGCCGGCGGGGCATTATCTTGTGGTTGATGCCGATCCCCCTCTCCCTTTGGGAGGGGGGTTAGGGGTGAGGGACGGGCGGCCCACTCGCTACTGGCAACTCGACTATCCCCGCGCCGGCGATCACAAAGCCATCACACAGTCTGAAGCCGCCGAAGTCTTCGTCGAGCGACTCCGCGACGCGGTGAACGTGTGGCGGCTGAGCGATGTTCCGGTAGGATCGTTGCTCAGCGGCGGCGTGGACTCGGCCTCGCTCGCCGCGCTCCTGCAAGAAACCATCGGCGCAAAAATCTCTACGTTCTCGATCGGCTTCACGGCGGCCACGCACGACGAGTCCGCGCTCGCCCGCGAAACGGCGCGTTACCTCGGCAGCCACCATCACGAGCTCACTTTCACCGCCGCCGATTTCGACCAACTGCCCGTCGTCATTCGTCACCTCGAAGAGCCGCAATGCTCGGCGACGTCTATCCCACTGTATTTGCTCTATCGCGCCTGCCGCGAGGCGGGCTTCAAAGTCATTCTCACCGGCGAAGGCGCTGACGAACTACTCGGCGGCTATCACTGGTTCGACGGCGATGCCAAAGTGCGCGCCCTGTTGAATCTGCCGCGCCCGATCCGCGCTGCGCTCGCCCGCCTCCCTATCCGCGCCTCGACCGCCGCGCGCCGCGTGCTGGCGGGCGGAACGAACGACCCCATTGAGAGATACTCGCTGTGGCAGATGGTGGCAACCCAGGACGAACGCCAATCTCTAATCTCCAATCTCCGCGCCAACGGCTCAGGCAGACACACGCCCGCGCATTGGCGCTCCGACTTCGCCTCGTCCCTCGCGGCCCGCCGCCCGCTGGATCAATTCCTCTTCCTCGAAAGCCGCACGCGGATGGTGGACTTCATCAACTTTGAAGTGGATCGGATGAGCATGGCAAACTCGGTGGAGGCTCGGACGCCGTTCCTCGATCATCACCTGTGGGAGTTTTGCGCCGGCCTGCCGCCCGAATGCAAAGTACGGGCGGGTTTGATGCCCGTCCCAGCCGGAGGGAACAAAATGCTCCTGCGCCTCGGCATGGCAGGTCGCCTCCCGCCATCGGTGCTCCACCAACCCAAGCGCGGCCTCGCCACTCCGCACGCCGATTGGTGGCGCGCCGAGCGCCTCCCCGCGTGGGCCGAAGAGGCCCTCGCGCCCGACGCCATCGCCGAAACCGGCTACTTCAACCCCGCCGAAGTCGCCCACCTCCGCGACCTCCATCGCTCCCGCCGCGCCGACACCTCGCGGCTGTTGATGGGCGTGCTGACGACTCAATTGTGGCATGATGAATTCGTTGATTGACTCCCCTCTCCCGGTCGCGCCGTTGGCGACCGGGAGAGGGGGTGGGGGTGAGGCAGGGGTGAGGCCCTTGCGTGTAATGACCTACAACCTCTGCTTCGGCGGGGCTGATCGCTTTGACGCGATTCACACGGTCATCGCCCACGCCGCGCCCGACGCCGTCGCCCTCACCGAGGCCGACGACCCACGCATCGTCGCCGACCTCGCAGCGCGTTTGGGAATGGAACACGTATGGGCGCGGGGCAGCGGCGACCGCCATATCGCCCTGCTCTCGCGCTTCCCGATCAAATCATGGCGTATCTACAACCGCCCTCCTCTAACGCAAGCCATTCTCGAAACGAAACTCGAAATCTCCAATCTCGAATCTTCAACCCCTCATCGCCAATCCCTAATTTCCCTCTATAGTGTCCACCTTCTCCCTTACCTCCTCCTGCCCTTCGAGATTCGCCGCGCGCAGGCGTTGAATGCTTTGCTCAAGATCATCCAGCGCGACTGCCTCGGCCCACATCTGATCCTCGGCGACTTGAACGCAATTGCGCCGGGCGACCGAGTCTTGCAACACAAGAATCCGGCGCGCATGAGGCGTGTGATGGCATTGCAGGCAAACATTATTTTTCATCTCGCCATTCCGAGGTTACTGAGGGCGGGGTATGTTGATTGCTATCGCGCCTGCCACCCTCACCCCCTCCCCCCTCTCCCTTTGGGAGAGGGGCCGGGGGTGAGGGACGACGGCTTCACCTGGCACACCGGCAACCGCACGACGCGCTACGACTACATCTTCGCCGATCCGTTCCTCGCCTCGCGCCTTCGCGATTGCCGCGTGGTAGACGACATTCCGGCGGTCGAAACAGCATCCGACCACTACCCGATCGTCGCCGCCTTTGACTTATAGGCTTATCATCTCGACCTCGCCTCCGCTTATCCGGTTCACATCCGTTGACACCTGCCATCTCTACCTCCCACCTCACCCACACCTTTGCCTCACCACGTGGCCCGGTTCATGCCCTCCGAGACGTGACCTTTGCAATCCAATCCGGCGAATTCTTCGGCCTGTTCGGACCGAACGGGGCCGGCAAAACAACGCTCATTCGCGTTCTCACGACGCTCGTCATCCCGACTGCGGGCACGGCTCAGATTCAAGGCATTGATGTAATCCGCGACCCGGCCCGCGTCCGCCTGCTCCTCGGGTTGGTCTTCAGCAACGAGAACTCCTTCTATGGCCGCCTCACGGGCCGTGAAAACCTGGAATACTTCGCCGCACTGCAAAACCTTTCACCGATAACCGCGCGCCGCCGCGCCGGCGAACTCTTCGACTTCTTCGACCTCGCCCGCGCCGCCGACGCGCCATTTCAATCATACTCGACCGGCATGCGTCAGAAATTGAACGTCGCCCGCGCGCTGCTGCACGACCCGCCCGTCATCTTCCTCGACGAGCCGACGAAGGGCATGGACGTGCTCACGGCCGAAACATTGCGCCTTCTGTTGCGAAACGAACTGGTCGAGCGCCAGGGCAAGACGGTCTTGCTCACCACGCACGATCTCGAAGAAATGGAATCGTTATGCGACCGCGTGGGAATAATCGAAGAGGGACGACTGCGCGCCGTCGGCGCGCCCGCCGATCTGATCCGCGAAGCGAGCGCAACGGTCGTCTATCGTCTCGAACTGACGGGCGCGGTGAACGGGCTGGTCGCTCAACTCGCCGCCCTGCCTGCGGTGAAATCTGTCGCCGTTGTGTCCGGCGGTGAGTCATCACTGGCGCTGGATGTCGTACTCGACGACGCGCCTGCGTCTGACGCCGAACTCTGGGAAGCCCTCATCGCCCGAAAGGTGAAGGTCAAACGCTACGGGCCGAGAGAGGACGGACTCGTCACGCTGCTCAGACGTCCATCGCTTGACAATCTCTGATCTCAAATCCCTGATCTCATGTCAATGGCTTCTTCTCTCAGCCCGTCAAAACTCCTCGCCTTCCTGCGCCACGGCTTCCGTCACGCCAGCAGTTACCGGCTCAACTTCGTCGGCACGTATCTGAGCGGCGTCCTCGTCGTCGTGTTCTTCGCCGTGCTGGCGAGATTCTATGGCAACGCACAGCCCGCCGCGCTCGCGCCGTACGGCGGCGACTACTTCACCTTTTTGCTCATCGGCGGCGTGTTCGCCCGATACCTCAGCCTCGGCATGCGCCACTTCGGACGCGAACTCGAACACGAATTCGCCGCAGGGACAATTGAACCGGTCATGGTCACGGCCACCCCGCCGGCCCTCGCCTTGCTCGGCCCTTCGCTTTGGATACTTCTCGAAGGCATCGCGCTGATGGCCGTCCAATTGATCGTCGGCGTATTTTTCTTCGGCGCAGACTTCTCACGCGCCAATTGGCCGTCGGCGCTCGCCCTCGCCGCGCTCACCTTCCTCGCCCTCAACTCGTGGGGCATTCTGTCGGCCGGCTTCGTGCTCGTCTTCAAGCGCGCCGACCCGCTGAGTTGGCTGGTGGACGTGACGATCTTCATGCTCGCCGGAGTCTATTTCCCGATACAACTCATCCCCGCCGGCCTTCGCCTTTTCGCGTACCTCCTCCCGCTGAGTTACGCGCTGGAAGGCTTGCGTTTCGCCCTCATGCGCGGCGACTCGCTTGTGGCACTGTGGCGCTACGTGCTGATCCTGATCGCCTTCAACGCCTTCCTTCTGCCCGTCGGCCTCTTGGGGTTTCGCTTCGCGCTCGATTACGTGAAAAGACGAGGCAGTCTGGGGCATTACTGAGGGCGATCAACCCGCCGCGGACACTGTCGTCGGCGCAGAGTGCAAGCGGCTGAGAGCGGCTACCGGCGGCGCAAAGGGGATTGGCGCAACGGCGCTGTATTTCCGCAACAGATGATAAGTCAACAGCAGTTGCGTGAGCGCCAGCGGGTGGCTGTGGCGCACCTCCGTCCGATCCTGATAATCGCCGAATTGATCTTCGCACACCGGCCGTAAGTCCGGCAGGTGCTGCCAGATTGCCTCTTCCAATTGCTCGGCGTGGCCGGCGGTCACGTTGCCCTTAATTTCCAGAAAGTCCACGGGACGGCCTCCGTCGCGGCCAAGTTCCAGCCGTATGCCAGACGTGGGGCTGTTCCCACCATCCACCAGATAACTCAAGTCAGGGTGCGGGATGGTCGGGCGCAGGACGAGGCGGGCGTTGAGATGAGGCCCGGCTTGCTCGGGCGCGGTCCCCTTCGGCGGATAAAACCTCACCACGATGTCGCCGTGTTCACGTTGTGGACGAATGAAGTCACGCGAATCCGCCTCGCGCTTTTCCAATTCGGCCCGCACTTGATCGGCGGAGTATCCGCGTTTGGCCGTATCACGCTTGACCTTCCACACCCGGCGCATATCTTCGGGCGGGTCGAGATATACCTTCACGTCGTAGAACTGCCGCATGACGGCGGAGTGGAAGCCGAGCAGTCCCTCCACAATGACGAATTCACGCGGCTGGACGTATTCGGGCCGCACGAGCGATCCGGTGGAGTGATCGTACACCGGCTTGAGAATGGGCTGGCCGTAGTGCAGACGCTCCAGGTGAAGTTCTATAACGTCAACATAGTTGCAGTCGGGGTGCAGAGCAGTGATGCCCAACTGAGAGCGCTCGCTGCGGTCGTACTTGTGATAATCGTCGGTGCAGACGACGGTGGTGCGCTCCCGGCCCAGCAAATTGACCAACCCGCGAGTGAGCGTCGTCTTGCCGGCCGCGCTGTCGCCGACGATGCCGAGGATAATGGGGCGTTGTCTGGGCATTGGGATACCTCGCGTGACGGGTGACGGGTGTCGTCACTCGTCACCCGTCACCCGTCACTCGTCACACCATCACTCCGACACTTCAAACTTCACGCCGCTCCACAACTCCATCGCGTCGCGCAGTTCGGGACATTCGCGGGCGGCTTGCTCAATCGTGCGCCCGGCGGCGATGGCTTCGGTCGCGACGCGGTTGGCGCGCGCCCCGGCGCGACTGCCCTTCGGGTGGCCGTGCGTGCCGCCGCCGAACAGCCAGAACGAATCGTTGCCGTACATCTCGTACAGATCGGGAATGTGCCCGACGTGAATGCCGCCCGAGGCCACAGGCCACGTCGTTTTCAGCCCGGCCCAATCCTGTTCAAAGTACAGCGTGCCGCCGGCCGGGATGTATCGCTCGCGCAGCAACTTGATCGTGTCGCGCGTCTCGGCTTTACTGCCCTCCAGTTTGCCGACGACCGTGCCGGTGTGCAGATGATCGCCCCCGGCCAGCCTCAGCCACTTGGCGACGACGCGCATGTGAATGCCGTGATTCTTCTGCCGCGTGAAAACGGCGTGCATCGCGCGGTGACAGTGCACCATCAGGCCCAATTCACCCGCGCGCTTGAAGACGTCAACCGAAGCGGCGAAGCCGGCTGTGATGAAGTCGAACATCACGTAGCGGCTGCCGAGGCTGGCGATGGTCTCCATCCGGCGCAGGGCCTCCTCGGTCGAGGCGGC
>JACQED010000449.1 GCA_016200785.1 Chloroflexota bacterium | reverse complement strand
TAGGCCGGCCAGTCCCTTGCCCGCCGTCCGCTACGGACCGCAACCAGGATGCCTGGACGCCTGGACGACGGCGCGCACGGAGTGCGCGCCCTACCGGCTGCGACAGGTAGGCCGGGCAGTCCCTTGCCCGCCGTCCGCTACGGACTGCAACCAGGATGCCTGGACGCCTGGCGACGGCGCGCACGGAGTGCGCGCCCTACCGGCTCGGACAGGTAGGCCGGGCAGTCCCTTCCCAGCGTCGGCAATCCCTGATCCTAGAAAAAAAGAGACCGGGCTTGCGCCCGGTCTCTTTGTGTAAGTTCGGAAGAACCTTAACGGTTACTGCCTCACCCGGCCGAACTGCATCTTCCCGGTCGGGGAGAGCGTTAACGGACTCGTCGCCCCAGTCACGTCTTGCCACGGCCCGAGCACGGTCGGCGCCGCTTGCAGCGTGCCGTTCACCCACTCGACCGTAACCGTGCCATCGCCGTTCAGGCGAACTGCCGTGATCTTCGGGTCCTTCGGCGGCGGCTTCGCAGCCGGCACCAGCACGAACCAGTCGAAGTCACCGCTCCCGGAGTTCATCCGGAGGGTGGTGTTTGGCCCGGCGTCGATCACCACGCGATTCCCGCCCGGCGTGTCGGTCAACGGCACCAAGTCATTGGCGCCCCAACCGCCCGCGTCATGTGTGCCGCGTGCGTCAAACACGCCCAGGTCCACGGTCGTCTGGTTCGCCTGGGACGGATCGCTCGTGACCCGCGCCAAGCCGCCCGACAGCTGCGAAGCATCCGTCCCGTCGAAGGACAGCGCCGCCCAGACCTCATAGGTCCCGGTCGGGATGTCGCGCGTTAAGTTGAACCACTGCCCGCCGCCAATCCAACCAATCTTGTAGTTGGTCGTGACGCTATACGTCCCGCGATCAGCGCCCCAACGACCGCCGAGGTTCTCGTTGATGTTGACCGCGTTCTGGCCGCCGCCGTCTTTCTCGGTCCGGTACACGTCCGACGAGTTGTCGTCGTCCTTGTTGTAATCCACGCCGGAGATCGCGCCCAGGCCGTTATACGCGTTGCCCACATAGGGCATCACGCTCGCTGCCGCAACGCTCTTGCCGCCGTCGTAGTTAAAGTCCTCCGCTTCGATGGCGAACGTGCCTGCCGCCGGCAACGGTCCGGCCTTCCAGGAGGCCGAGAAGGACGAATTCTGCGAGGGGCTGCCGTCGTCCGCGAAGCTCACGACGTAGGTATGCACCCCCGGTGTTCCGTTATACTTGACGGTCGTCAGGTCCCCGGCTTTGGTCACCGTCGCATTGGCCGTCACGTCCGCGCCGTCCACCGTCAACTTGACGCTGCTGGTCACGCACGCGGTGCTGAAGTCCTGAATCACCACCGTCACGTCGTTCCGCGAGTAGAACTGCGTGCTGTTCCCGGTCGGATTGGCCCAGACGACACTCGCCCTCGAGGTCTTGTCGGGCGCCAAGAGCAGGTAGTCGTAGTCGCCGCTGCCCAAGGTGATCCGCAAGGTGGTCTTGCCTCCGAGTTTCAGCGGCAACGCGCTGCCGTCCGGGGCCTTGAGCGGCACAAGGTCGCTCCTGCCCCAGCCGCCGGAACCAGCCGCATCCCACACGCCGAGGGTCTTCACGGTCTGATTGGCCGTGCCGACGCCGCTGGTCACCTGCCCCAGCACCGCATGGAGCTGCCCGGCGGAGGTCCCGTCGAAGGACAGCGCCGCATAGGCGTTATACGTTCCCGCCGGGATGTTCCGCGTATAGTTCTGCCAGTCGCCGCCGTCCACCCAACCAATGCGATAATTGGCCGTGACCATGTAGCCCGGCCGTTCCTGGCCCCATTGCCCGCCCATGTTGTCCGTGATGTCCACGTTGCGCCCGCCACCGTTCAAACCGCTCCGATACACCACCGAATCGTCGCCGTCGTTGTTGTCGAAGTCCACTCCGAGGACCGCGCTGAGACCGTCGTAGGCGCCGCCATCATAAGGCATCACGTCCACGTCCATCCCCGCCGTGCCCTTCTGCGGGTTCGTCGAGCCGCCGTCATAGTCGAAGTCCTCCACCTCGATGACGAAGGTCTTCGTGTCCAAATGCTGCGGCCGAACCCGCGCCCTAAACGTCACCGTGCGCGTCGTCGGCGGCGAAGTGTTCTCGTCGTAACTCAACTCCACCTGAGGCGTGTTGGGCCGGACCGCCGCCGAGATCGTCGTCGTCCCACCAGCCGAGGTAACGATCGGAGTCACGCTGACGCCATCCAGCTTCAATTTCACCGACCCCGCCACCAGCTTGGTGTTGGCGTCCACCACCACGACCTCAACCGG
>JACQED010000448.1 GCA_016200785.1 Chloroflexota bacterium | reverse complement strand
TTTCGGCATCGGCTGGGGTGGTTTGGGAAAAGGTTGTTGGTTTCATGCGCTCTCTTATACCGCATCGCTCAGTTTCGGAAAAGACTTTTCTGGACAGCTATACGAGGCGGAGGGGTACTTGTAGAGGTATGAAAGCAAGCAGAGATATGAGCGGCAAAATCTGCATGGTCACCGGCGCGACCTCGGGCATCGGCGAGGTGACGGCGCGGACGCTGGCGCAGATGGGCGCAACAGTGATCGTGGTGGGCCGCAGCCCGGAGCGCGGCGCTGCGACCGTCGAGCGCATCAAAGCCGCAACCGGCAATCCCTCCGTTGAGTTCATGCTGGCCGACCTGTCGGCGCAAGGGCAAATTCGCCAACTGACGCAACAATTCAAGAGCAAGCATCGGCCGCTGGACGTGCTGGTGAATAACGCCGGAGGCATATTCGTCAGACACCGGCAAAGTGCGGACGGGGTCGAAATGACGTTTGCCCTCAACCACCTGGGCTACTTCCTGCTGACGAGCCTGCTGCTCGACATGCTCAAGGCCAGCGCCCCGGCGCGCATCGTCAACGTGGCCTCGCGGGCGCACCAGCGGGTGCCGGGGATAAATTTCGATGACTTGCAGAGTCGGCGGGGATACAACCCGATGCGGGCGTATGGGCAGTCGAAACTCGCCAACCTGCTTTTCACTTACGAACTGGCGCGGAGGCTGGAGGGAACGGGCGTCACCGTGAACGCGCTGCACCCCGGCGTGGTGGCGACGGACTTTTGGATGGCCGGCTTCGACGGTGGATGGCTCGCCCCGCTGGTCAGGCGTCTGGCTCGCCTCGTGGCGATTAGCCCGGAAGAAGGGGCGCAGACGGTCATCTATCTGGCCGCCTCGCCCGCCGTGGAGGGCGTGACTGGCAGGTATTATGTGGAAGAAAAAGAATCTCGGTCTTCAGCCGCCTCCCATGACCGGGAGGCCGCCCAACGCTTGTGGCAGATGAGCGAGGCCATGACAGCCTCAGGCCAACGCTTCCATCCTGCTGCCCACCTGGGCTAGCGTCTCAGGATCGAGCATCTGCTCGGCCATCGGAAAGAGAATCTGCTCCTCTTTGCCGAAATGCCATTCGATCAGTTCGATGATCTCCGTGGCAGTGGCGCGGAGTGCGTCGGCCCCGCCGCCTTTCACGCCCGTCAACGAGCGCAGAGCCTCGCCCTTTGCCTCCAACGCCGGGTGTTCGACGGTCTGCAACTCGGACAGGGTGCGCCGGAACAGTTCGCCGCGCCGGTGAATCTCCGCGTGCTCAACGCGCATCACAGCGGTCGGCGTGCCCTCCGCGCCGAAGAGGGCCTCTAGCGCCGGGAAGAGGGCCTCGTCTTCTTTCTTCGCGTGCCGGGCCAGTTGGGTTTCCATCAGCTGCCCGAAGCGGCGGAGCACCGGCAGGGAGTCGGGCAGGGCTGCGTCGCCGCGAGCCTCAAGATCGCGCACTGCCTTCCGCAGGTCAGCCACCTGAGCCATGATGGCTTTGTGTTCATCTAACAAATGCTGGATGGGATCCAGACTCATCTTCAGCCTCCCTATCGTTCGTGACCGTTCAGAAATGACACCGGATCGGCCATGAACCGCTTGTAAAGGCGATAATGAACGTCCGTGGGAAAACTGGTGTAGTCAACGCGCACTGTGGTCAGGAACGTTCTCTCCCTCGAACTTAGCAACACCCTCCCTCATCTTTAGCGGCACGCTGATTTTCCGCCGGGTGGCGCGAGCCACCATCACGACTGTGATCTCGCCCTCGGCCACTGCGCGGCCGTCGCGCCCGGCAATGGCCTGAAACTCGAAGCGGGCGCTCGAGTTGCCGATGTGCCCGATGCGCGCATGGATGCTCAATGCTTCGTCGAAGTAAGCCGACGAAAGATAACGCGCCTTCGACGCGACGTACAGCATGTCAACGCCATCGGCTGTCATGACCTCGTAGGGGTAGCCAATGGCGCGCAGATAGTCGGTGACGGCCACGTCGAAATAGAACAAGTAATGCCCGAAGTTGACGTGGCCCTGCAGATCGGTTTCGTTGAAGCGCACCTTGATCGGGGTGGAGAATTTGAAGGGCAAGGGAGATTCCATTATCGGTTGTTCGCTTCGACGAATACGGGCGTCGAATCCAGATTGAGGGCCAACATGCCGGCATCGGTCGAGATCGTATTCGCCGCCGGCTCCGTCTGCCCCAACTCGGTCGGCGTGCGTGCGACGACGGCGCTGTCCGCGCCGACCGACAACTGCGCGGTGATCGAGGGTGCGCTCTCACCGGGAAGATGGATCGCGCCGTCGTCGTACCACATCACCCACAGCGGCCCCGATGACCGCTCGAAGCGATAGGCCCACAAGCCAGGGCCGAGATCGAGTTGCTGGACAGACGAATAGCTCTCGATTTTGTCGGCCGCCAATTGAATCGCGTAGAACGCCGGGCGCGGGTCTCCGGCTTTTCTGGCTTTGGCCCATTCGTGGCCGTTGAACGGCAGTTTCCCGCCGGGCATTCGCGCCGTGACGGTCGTGTCCGTCAATCCCATGAACATCGAAGCCCCGAGCATCGGCACGGTGGTTTTGTCCACCGCGGGCAGGCCGGTCTTCCAGTCTTCCAGGTTGCCGACGTTGATGCCGCGCAGGCTCTCTGCGGCAGAGACGACGATTTTCTTGACCAGCCCGCGCGCGGTTTCTGCCCGCAGCCACGCTTCGGCGGCGGCGTGATCGGCGCTGGCCGGATCGGCGACTGCTTTCAGAGCCTCGACGACCTGATCGCGCGTAGCGAGGGTGGTCGGCGCGAAGGGAATCGGCGGCACGAAACCGCCGAAACCAATCAGCGCGGACATGGGGAACGCATCCCCGATCCAGATGGGCCGCTCGCCGCAACCGTTGGCGGACAATTGCTCCCGAATCCACCCGGTGGTCGGGGGGATTTCGGTGTAATCGGCCAGGCTGTGAAAGTCCACGATGTCGTAGGCGTCGCAGGCGGCCAGAATCGTCTGTGTGTCGGCCAGGCTCTTTCGGAAGTTGGGCGTCTCGGCGAAGCGGCGCTCGACTTCGGCACGGTCCGGGTTGCCGTCAAACACGTCGGCCAGCAGCAACGCCACCAATAGCGCCCGGGCCTCCGGGTCGGCGGCGTGGATGGCCGAGTAGGCGATACGCAGCAGGCGCACGTATTCCTCGGCGCTGCCGGGCCAATACCCGGTGAACTCGCGCTCGACGCCGTAATCGTGCACGGGATAGAGCAGCCCAGGCATATCGTCCGTGCCGTCTCCGTCGTAGCGCTCGACGACTCGAGTCACGTAGGCCTGGTAGTCGTCGAGATACTCTTCTTTGGGGAATGTATCCCCCTGGTTACTCAGTTGAGGGGGACTCGAAGAGGCCCACGGCGATAGAGCCGTAAGGTCCATTTGCAGGCCGGTGAATCCGGCGGACTGATATTCCAGAACCAGCGCGTCGAGCGGCCCCCAGGTGTATTGGCCCGGCTCCGGTTCCACATTGCCCCATATGACGAAAGCGTCCTGCAGTTTGGCGTACCTGACGCCCGTGGCGGCGTAGTCTTCGGCCACGCCCAGAATCCCGTATT
>JACQED010000439.1 GCA_016200785.1 Chloroflexota bacterium | reverse complement strand
CAGCGACTCGGCATCGGGCGGAGGAGAAGCCTGATTTGTGCGAGGCGTGAAGGTGAGATAGAATCGAGACTGGCGTTGTCGTGAATGGCGCCAAGAAAGGTGCGACTTCTGATGACCACGATTACTCTGGAAGTTCCTGACGAACTGGCCACACGGCTTGCGCCGATGCGCGACCGCATACCCGACTTGCTGTCAATCGCTCTCGATCTATTCCCGGCAGAAATGCCTTTGACCCTGCCGGCTGCGAATAAGATACACCCGGCCTTTGACGAGATGATTGACTTTCTCGCCAGCGGGCCGACCCCTAAGCAGATCGTCGCATTCAAAGTTTCACCAGCGGCGCAAGTCCGACTGGAGGAATTGCTGGATAAGAACCGTGAAGGAGGCTTGGCAGAGGAAGAGACCGCCGAACTCGATGTCTACGAGCAGATAAATTTCGTTCTCCTCCTCCTCAAAGCCCGAGCCCGTCCACTCCTGTCATCGCCCAATTAGCCGCCCATGAGTCGGGTGCACCTACATGAACCACTGCGGCGTCAGGTCGTCGAACGGGCTAGTGGACGTTGTGAGTACTGCTTGCTCCATCAGGACGATGTGCCTTTCTCCCATCAGGTAGACCACATCGTGCCGCTGAAACACGGCGGGCGGACGATCAGTGAGAATCTCGCGGTCGCTTGCCTTGAATGCAACCGCCACAAGGGATCGGACTTGACGGCAATAGACCCCGAAGACGGCGAAATCTCGTCTTTGTTCAGTCCTCGTTTGCAGAATTGGGACGAGCACTTTGCCGTTGACGACGCCCGAATTGTCGGCCGGACCGCTACTGGCCGTGCGACGGCGTCGCTGTTGAGGATGAATGAGCGGAAGCGGGTGGCTGAACGACGAGCCTTGATTGACGCCGGTCGGTGGCCGCCGACATCCTCAACGTGACCAAAGGCACAACACAAAGCGTTTGCCGACGGTGACTATGGTAGAATCTCACGGTCGGCGATTTCTTTTTGCGGGCTTCCAGCGGATAGGGAAGCGGAAAAGCGGATGAAGGCGGCGCCCAATCCGCTTTTCCGTTTCAAATCCGGCGACAGTTGCTTGATGATATTGAAGAGCGTGTAGAAAGAGCATTGAATGCCCAAGTTCGAGGTGTTTTCCAACTTCAAGCCCACCGGCGATCAGCCTGAGGCGATTGAGAAGCTGGTTCAGGGCGTGGAGCACGGCGACAAGCATCAGGTGCTTCTCGGAGCGACGGGAACGGGCAAGACATTCACCATTGCCAAGGTCGTCGAGCAAGTGCAGAAGCCAGCATTGGTGATGGCCCATAACAAGACGCTGGCCGCGCAACTCTACGCCGAGTTCAGAGAGTTCTTTCCCAAGAATTCGGTCGAGTACTTCGTTTCATATTACGACTACTATCAACCCGAAGCCTACGTCCCGCGCCACGACCTTTACATCGAAAAAGAGACTCAGATCAACGAGGAAATTGACCGTCTGCGGCTGGCGGCGACGGCGGCGCTCATGTCGCGGCGCGACGTGCTGATCGTCGCTTCGGTGTCGTGCATTTACGGCATCGGATCGCCGGAGGCCTATGGCAACGTCGTCGTCAAACTCGGCGTGGGTGACGCGATGCGGCGCAACACGCTCCTGCGCCGGCTGGTCGAAATACACTATGAGCGCAACGACATTGAATTGAGGCGCGGAACGTTCCGCGTGCGCGGCGACACGCTGGAGATCATGCCGGCCTACGCCGAAACCGCGTATCGCATCGATCTCTTCGGCGACGAGATCGAGCGCATGATGGAGGTGGACCCGCTCACCGGCGAAGTGTTGAATCACCACGAAGAGATCGAGATTTTCCCGGCCAAGCACTTCATCACCGAGGAAGAGAAACTCAAGGCGGCCATCACCGCCGTCGAGGGCGAACTCGCCGAGCAGGTGGCATACTTCAAGCAAAACGAGAAGTTGCTCGAAGCGCAGAGGATCGAACAGCGGACGAAGTACGACCTCGAAATGCTGAGAGAGGTCGGCTACTGCTCCGGCGTCGAGAACTACTCGCGCCACCTCGACGGTCGCCCGGCCGGTTCGCCGCCGTGGACGCTGGTGGACTACTTCCCGCCCGATTATCTGTTGGTGATCGACGAAAGCCACATGACCGTGCCGCAGATCGGCGGCATGTGGGGCGGCGACCGGTCGCGTAAGCAAACACTCGTCGAGTACGGCTTCCGTCTGCCCAGCGCGCTCGACAATCGCCCGCTGTCGTTCGCGGAATTCGAACAACGCATGGGGCAAGTCATCTACACGTCGGCGACTCCCGGCCCGTACGAGATGGAACGCGCTGCTCAGGTCGTCCAGCAGATCATCCGGCCCACCGGCCTGGTCGATCCCGAAGTGCAGGTGCGCCCGACCGCCGGGCAGATTGACAATCTCGTCGGCGAAATCCGCCAACGGGTGGAACGCGGCGAGCGCGTGCTCGTGACGACGCTGACCAAGCGCATGGCCGAAGACCTATCGGACTACCTGATGGAACTCGGCGTCAAGGTGCATTACCTGCACTCTGAGGTCGAGACGCTGGAGCGCGTCGAAATCCTGCGCGACCTGCGGCTGGGCGTGTTCGACGTGGTGGTAGGCATCAACCTCCTGCGCGAGGGACTCGACCTGCCCGAAGTGTCGCTGGTCGCGATCCTCGACGCCGACAAAGAAGGCTTCCTGCGCTCCGATACCTCGCTCATCCAGACGATTGGCCGTGCCGCGCGGCACGTGAACGGCCAGGTGCTCATGTACGCCGACAAGATGACCGATTCGATGAAGCGGGCAATTGACGAGACCGAGCGCCGCCGCAAAATTCAAGTCGAGCACAACCGGAAACACGGCATCGTCCCGGCCAGCATTGTCAAAGCGGTGCGCGACCTGACCGACCGCGTCCGCGTCGCCGCGTCAACGAATGCTTCCGCCGTCGCCGAGGCGAAGGGCGACTACAAGGTCACTCCGGCTTCCCTGCCGAAGAACGAGTTGGCGAAACTGATCAAAGAGATCGAAAAGGCGATGAAAGAGGCGGCGCAGAATCTCGAATTCGAGAAGGCGGCGCTGCTGCGCGATCAGTTGTTTGAACTGAGGCAGGCGCTGGTGGAGAAGGACGGAGATTTGCCGGAGTGGGAGAAAGTGAGAAGGTTCGGGAACGTCGAGGCCGAGTGAATTGAACCGCGAAGCCGCGAAGCACGCGAAGAAAACCCAAGAAGACCTTCGCGCGTCTCTCCTCGCAGGAGGATGCGCCTTCACGGTTCCCGTTGGTTTACAATGTCTGTTGCATTCCGCAAAGTCTGGCGCGACCTATGGAATTACAAAGGCCGCACACTGCTCGTGGTGTTGAGCATCGCAGTCGGCGTGCTGGCCGTCGGGATGATCACGGCCAGCAATACGCTGATCATCCGGCAGATGGGCGACTCACAGCAGGCCAGCCATCCCTCACACGTCATTCTGCCCCTGCGCCAATTGATCGACGACGATACCGTGCTCAGTCTGGCCCACATGCCGGAGGTCGCCGAGGCGGAAGGTGTGAGCGAAGCCGGCATACGCTGGAAGCCGACTCTCGACTCTGCCTGGCAGGACGCAACGGTGATCGCCAGAGCCGACTACGGACAGCAGACATTCGATCTCGTCGAACTTCGCTCCGGCCAATGGCCCGCCTCAAAGACCGCCGCGATCGAGTTCAACCACGTCGAACCGTATCATGTGCCGGGCATTGGCGGCACAGTCTATTTCGAAGTCAACAACCGGCCCAAACCGATAACCATCGCCGGAATCGTCCGCGACCCGGGGCAGTTCCCGCCCCCCTTCGCCCAGACGCCGACCTTCTACGTCACTCGTGACACGCTGGAGCAACTGGTCGGCTGGAGGAATTTCAATCAGGTACGGTTCACAATTCCCATCTATAGCAAACCCGACGCTCAAGTGGCCGCCGACGCAGTTGAGAAAAAATTGCTGAAAATCGGCGTGTCAGCCGGCGTCCCCACGATTCAAGATCCCAAAAGACATGCTCTGCAAGACGTCATGGACGGAGTCGGCCTGGTGCTGGTCGTGATGGCGATCGTGTCGCTTGGGCTGAGCACGATCCTGGTGGTCAACACGATCAACGCCGTCGTCGCCCAGCAGGTGCCGCAGATCGGGATCATGAAGACGATCGGGGGCCTCTCGCCGCAGATCGCGACGTTGTATCTCGCGGGCGTCGCCGTATACGGCTTGTTGAGTCTGGGGCTGGCTGTGCCGCTGGGGGCGTGGGGCGGCCAGGCGCTGTCCGCCTGGCTGCTCACAGTCCTGAACATCCCGGCCGCGCCGTTCGAGCTCCTGCGGGCGTCTTTGCTGTATCAGATCAGCACCGGACTCGTCACGCCTTTGCTGGCCGCGCTGTGGCCGATCGTGCAGGGCGTCAGCATCTCGGTGCGCGAAGCGCTCAGCGCCTACGGGCTGGGAACCGGGAGATACGGCAAAGGGCCGATCGACCGCGTTCTCGGAAAGGTCCACAACCTGCCGCGCATGGCGGCGTTGTCCTTGCGCAACACGTTCCGGCGCGCGGGCCGCGTCGCCCTCACCGAACTCACCTTGATCGCGGCGGGCGCGATCTTTATGATGGTGTTGAGCACGCATTACTCGTTCAACAAATCAATCGAGCAAATCTTCAAGAGTTTCGGCTTCGACGTGGTCGTGGGGTTCGAACAGCCTCAGCGCATCGACAAGATGGAGCCGCTGATCGAGTCGCGGCCCGGCGTGGCGCACGCCGAGATGTGGGTGTGGCAAACGGGCAAGATCAAATTGCCCGGAGCGAAAGGGCCGGGCGCCGAGTACGACATTCGCCTGCGCGGCGTTCCGGCGGACACGGAGGTGTTCAAGCCCGAACTGACGGCCGGGCGGAGTCTCCGGCCCGGCGACCGCCACGCGCTTTTGCTGAATCAGAAACTCGCCGGCGACATGCACGTGGGAGTCGGCGATCAGGTGGCGCTCGACCTCGACGAAGGAGGCAAATCAACCTGGACAGTCGTGGGGCTGATTTTCGATCTGGGAGCCAGACAGCAGACCGCATACGTCTATCGCGACATACTCAACCAGGAACTAAACCACGTGGGCCGGGCTACGGTCGTCGAGATTCAGACTCAGGTGAAGACCCGATCGGCGCAAGAGATAGTTGAAAAAGAACTGCGCGACTATTTCAAGTCGCAGTCGATCGCATTGAGTTTCACCGACACCGGCATCAAGAATCAAGAGCAAGCCAACGCGCAGTTCAGCATCTTGACCACCCTGCTCCTCATTATGACATTCCTGATCGCGATCGTCGGCAGTTTCGGCCTGTCGGGCACGCTCTCGATCAACGTGCTGGAGCGCCGCCGCGAGATTGGCGTGATGCGCGCCGTCGGCGCGTCGTCGCTGGACGTGGCGCAGATATTCATGGGCGAAGGACTCCTGCTGGGCCTGATCAGTTGGGCCCAGGCGGTTCCGCTCAGCCTCCTGGCCGGACGCTACTTTGTCGAAGCCATCGGCCGGGCGATCGACTTCCCGGCCGTCTACCATTATTCGACGAGCGCCATCTGGCTCTGGCTGGCGATCGTGGTGGTGCTCTCATTGCTGGCCTCCGGGCTTCCGGCACGCCGGGCGACGCGGATCAGCGTGAGGGAAAGTCTGGCGTACGAGTGACGGATGGGCGTGATGGCGCTAAGCACGCCGCTGTCCGACGACGACGTGACCGCCGTCGTCAACCTGCCCGAGGTGGCGGATGCCGAAGGCTGGATCACCGCCAACGTCCGCTGGAAGCCCCGGCTCGAGGACGAATGGCCCGCCGCGCGACGCAGATCAGCGTGAGGGAGAGTCTGAACTACGAATGATGTATAATTGCCCGCTGAGTTACAGCTAGAGAAAAGAGCGATGTCCGAAAACAACCACCTCGTCCATGTTGACAAGTTGAGCAAGGATTTTCAAGGCCCGGCCGGTGTGATCCACGTATTGAAAAGCATCCGCCTGACCGTGCAACCCGGCGAGTTCGTCGGCGTGCGAGGGCCGAGCGGCTCCGGCAAGTCCACACTGGTCAACATGATCACCGGGATCGACCGGCCCACCAGTGGCAGCGTCAGGGTCGCCGGGCAACCCATCGAGAAGATGAGCGAAAACGACCTGGCGCGTTTTCGCGGCAAGCACATCGGCGTCATCTTTCAGTTCTTCCAACTGTTGCCTACGCTCACCATCGTCGAGAACGTGATGCTGCCGATGGACTTTTGCCGAATGTGGAAACCGCGCGAAAGACCTGAACGGGCGATGTTGCTGTTGGAGCAGGTCGGCCTCGCCGATCAAGCCGACAAACTGCCCAACACGTTGTCGGGCGGTCAGCAACAACGCGCCGCGATCGCGCGGGCGCTGGCGAACGATCCGCCGCTGTTGGTTGCCGACGAGCCGACCGGCAACCTCGACAGCAAGACCGCCGACTCGGTGATGACGATGTTCGAGGATCTCGTCGGCAAAGGCAAGACGTTCATCATGGTGACGCACGACAACGACCTCGCCCGCCGCATGCAGAGACTGGTGCAAGTGTTCGACGGCGTGCTGCACGAGCAGAACGGTCACGGGTAGGAGCAACGTCTGAAAGGCTGTTTGACAATACATCATGAATGAGTGTCAGGTGTCAACGTATCAAGTGTCATGCGGCACTTGACACGCCGACGCCTGGCGCGTGAAACTTGACCCGTGACACAGGAGCAAACAATCTATGTCGTCAATGCTTCGCAATTCCATCGTATCACTCATGTTGATCAGTTTCGTGCTGGCGGCCTGTGGCGCCGGCGCGAGTCCCGCGGCCACGAGCCAGGCGCCGGCAGTGGTCACCGACAATCTATCGGTGATCGCCGAAGGCCGGTTGTTGCCGCGCCAGTATGTGAAACTCTCGTTCAGGGCCGGCGGCGAAGTGGCCGAACTGCTGGCGGCCGAGGGCGATCGGGTCGAGGCCGATCAGGTGATCGCCCGCCTGAAAGACGAGGAGCAATTGCAGGCGCAGATCGCCCAGGCCGACACAGAACTGCTTAACGCCGGACAGGCGTTGGACGAATTGACGCGAACGGCGGACGTGGCGCGGGCCAGCGCGGAACTGGCAGTCGCCAACGCGAAGCAAGGCGTGTGGGACGCGGAGCGAAATCTAAAGAGCGTCACGTATCCGAAGATCGAGGACTACCAGAAGAAACTGTCGGACGCCCTCGACGCGCTCACCATCGCGCAGAACGGCGACACGGTCAACGTCATCGGCCCGACGGGCGCGGCCATTCAGGGCGTTCAGGATTCGGTCGAAACCCTCCGGGAGAACCTCGGCAACGTTCAGACGGCCGAACAGTCGTGCCAGAACTGCGATCCCAAGCGGCTGAACACCGCGCAGGACAATCTCAACGGCGCGCTCAACAGCCTGACGACTCTCGAACTGCAGCAGCAGAACGCAGCGCTTCAGCAAGCCCAGGCCATCCGCGACGCCGAAGATGCCGTCGAAAAGGCACAGGATCATCTGGAGGCCGCGATGCAGGGGCCTAATGACCGCGAACTCGGCATCGCCGCAGCCAAGTTGAAGGTGGCGCAGGCTACGCTCGACGATGCGAAGAAGCAGTTGGACAAGGTGAAAGACGGCCCCGACGTGGACAAACTGGCCGCCGCCAGGGCGCGGCTCAGCACGGCGGAAGCCAGCCTCGCCGCCGCCAGGGAAGCGGCATCTCGACTCGAACTGCACGCGCCGTTTGCCGGCACGATCACCACGTTGGGATTGAAGGTCGGCGAGCAGGTCTCGCCGGGCGCCCCGATCGTGACACTGGCCGATTTTTCGGGCTGGGTGGTCGAAACCGATAATCTGACCGAGATTGACGTGGTGAAAATCAAACAGGGCCAGGGCGCGACCACGGTGCTCGACGCCCTGCCCGACGTCAAACTGCGCGGCAACGTCACGTCGATCGCTTCGCAATTCGAGGAAAAACGCGGCGACATCACCTACACGGTCAAGATCGAATTGACCGACGCCGATCCCCTGATGCGCTGGGGCATGACCGCAGAGGTGACGTTCGAGAAATAGCCCGACTGGCCGGGGGCAGAATCAAGTGTCTGCGAGAGGTCGCGGAGCGAGCACGGGGCCGAAGAGGCGCCGGCTCGCTCCGCTTGCTTGTGAGTGGGTTTGGACTCAGACAGCAGCGGCCCGGCATTGGCTTGAGGCTCAACCTGCTCGTCGCTGGCTAGTCCAGCGGGCTGCGCACGGAGATGCCGCCGCGGTTCAGGACGTGGGTGTAGATCATCGTCGTCTTGACGTCTTTGTGGCGGAGGAGTTCCTGTACAGTTCGAATATCGTAGCCGTTTTGGAGCAAGTGCGTCGCAAAGGAGTGGCGCAGGGTATGAGGTCCGACCGGCTTGTTGATGCCGACCACCTTTGCAGCTTGCTTGACGGCCTTTTGGAGCGTGGCCGTGTTCATGTGAAAGCGGCGGCTGACGCCGTCTTGCTTGTCCCTCGATATAATCGCCGACGGAAAGACGTACTGCCATCCCCAATCGCGGTCGGCATTGGGATACTTGCGCGCCAGGGCATAAGGCAGGGCGACGGAGCCAAAGCCCCTGTCTAAGAGCGTGTTTAAGAATTCGATCTCAGCCCGGCCTTGAGGCGAGGTGACGGGACTCGCTACGTTCGCCCGGGCAGGTTCTTGGGCGCAATTCGCTGTCTCCGGAAACGCTGCCTCCGGCAGAAACAATTCGTTTTGAGTGT
>JACQED010000033.1 GCA_016200785.1 Chloroflexota bacterium | reverse complement strand
GTGCGGCTGGACTTTCCGGCCCGTGCCAATCTGCCGATATTCATCGCGGCGACGGGACGCAAAATGCTTGCGTTGGCGGGCGAGATCGCCGACGGCGTGATCGTCAACGTCGGGGCGCACGAAGCCTGTATCGAAGCCGCGCTGGCCGCCGCAGGCAACGGCGCGTGGGGTGTCAAGCGATCGCGCGACACGCTGGAAATACTTTGCTGGCTTCAGGGCTGTGCCGTGTCCGACGATCGGGCGGCGGCGTTGAACGCGGTCAAGCCGTCTGCCGCGCTGGTTCTAGGTAACGCGCCGGGCTGGATGCTCGAAGCGATGGAGATTGACGAATACGACGCGCGAGAGATTCGCAAGGTCTACTACGCCGAAGGCGCGCGGGCGGGGGCCGAACTGGTCACCGACGAAATGGTCGAAAAGTTCACCATCGCCGGGACGCCGGAGCGCGCCGTAGACAAAATCAAACGCCTGCGGGCGCAGGGTTTCGATGAAATCATCCTCCTGGCCGAGGAATCGGCGGGAAACATCCGCGACACGATGCGGACGTTGGCCGAACGGGTGATCGCGCCGTTGCGGCCCGGAAGCGGCGCGTGAATTCTGATTGGGCACGCAGTCCCCGCTGCGTAAACGGAGCAGGATCGTTCATACGCTGTCTTTCGTTGTTCATTGTCTCATTATTCATTTCTTCCTGCGTATCGCCGACTCCCACGCCTGGCTCGGTCGTGGATGGAATGGTCTACGTCCCGGCGGGCGATTTCACGATGGGGTCGGACGTGCCGGCGGTGTGCCGGCTGTGTCCGGGCGATCAGGCAGCCGTCGCGCCGGCGCGGAAGGTTCACACGTCGGCGTATTGGATTGACGTTTACGAAGTCACGAACGGGCAGTATCGAGAATGCGAGTCGGCGCGCGGGTGTCAGCCGCCATCGCAAGTGCCGCGTGGGTTCGAGAACTATCACACCGACGCGCAGTACGACAAGTATCCGGTGACGTACGTGGATTGGACGATGGCGAAGACGTACTGCGAATGGCGCGGCAAGCGTCTGCCGACCGAGGCCGAGTGGGAGCGCGCGGCGCGCGGCGACGACGGGCAACTCTATCCGTGGGGGACGGAGTTCGATCAGGCCAAGTACGAGGAACTACAGCAGCGCAACGTGTTCCCGTATCCGGTGGACGAGGGCGATAACCGGAGCGGCTGGGGAATCTACGGCGGCGTCGGCA
This sequence comes from Chloroflexota bacterium, assembly GCA_016200785.1. Lineage (GTDB taxonomy): Bacteria > Chloroflexota > Anaerolineae > Anaerolineales > JACQED01 > JACQED01. The sequence goes on along the minus strand of JACQED010000033.1, from coordinate 9,926 downwards.
ATGTGTGGGAATGGACGGCGGATTGGTACGGGCCATATCAGACCCCGCATCAGCCGCCGGAGAGCGGGAAGACCAAAGTGATGCGGGGCGGCTTCTCGGTCGGTTACACCGGCTACTTTCGTTACACGGCGCGCGTTGAGGCGGCGCCGCAACTGGTCGGGCGATTTGTCGGGACAAGGTGTGCCAAAGATGGGAAATGATCTCAAGATAGTCGGCCAGCCCGTCCGCCGAGTGGATGGATTCGAGAAAGTCACCGGCACGATCAAGTACGGCATTGATCTTGCCGCGCCGGGGATGCTGATTGGGCGCACCAAGCGCAGCCCACATCCGCACGCGCGTATCGTTTCGATTGACACGAGCAAGGCCAAAGCCTTGCCCGGCGTCGAGGCCGTCGTCACCGCCGCCGACATTCGCGGCACGAATCGGCACGGAATTGAAAGGCAAGATCAACCCGTGCTCGTCCCGCTGTACGATCGCGCCCGGATGATCGGCGACCCGGTGGCCGCCGTCGCCGCCCGTACGCGCGAGATCGCCGACGAAGCCCTCGACCTGATTCAAGTCGAATACCAGGAACTTCCCGCGGTCACGACCGTTGAGGCTGCCCTCGGCCCCAACGCCCCGCTCGTCCACGATCAATTCGAGCGCAACGTGTGCAGCGAGTATCACTACGTTCGGGGCGACGTGAGCCGGGGCTTCGCCGAGGCCGACGCAATCGTTGAGGACGTTTTCGAGTTGCCCCGTCAGGAACACGCCTATCTCGAACGCGAGGGCGGGCTGGCGACGATCGACTCGAACGGCGTGATCGCGGTCATGGCCGGGACTCAGCGCCCGCGCTTCGTCGTCACCTCGATCTGCGACGCGCTCGGCCTGCCCGCGAGCAAAGTGCGCGTCGTCGGCACGCCCACCGGCGGCGCATTCGGCGGCAAGGCCGACATCTCGATGCACGCGCTGGTCGCGCTGTTGGCGCACAAGACTCGCAAACCGGTCCGGCTTGTCTGGACGCGCCCCGAATCGTTCATGGTCAGCACCAAGCGCCACCCGATGACCATCCAGGCGAAACTCGGCGCGACGAACGATGGCCGCCTGACTGCTTTCCAGGCCGACATCCTGGCCGACGCCGGCGCGTATGCCTCGCACTCGCTCATCGTCGTATGGGCCTCCGGCACTTACTTCCCCGGCCCGTACCATATCCCCAATCTCAAGATTGATGGAATGTCGATCTACACCAACAACCCGATCTCCGGTGCGGCGCGGGGATACGGTCAGCCGCAGGCCGTGCTAGTGCTCGAAAGCCTGATGGCCGAGATGGCCGCCCGCCTGGGACTCGACCCGGTTCAATTTCGGCTGATGAACGGAATCAAAATGGGGATGCAGCCCGGCTCGCCGCGCATCACGCTCGACTACGAGCCGACTCTGCCGCAAACGCTCGAACAGGCCATGGCCGCCGTCGGGCCGAAACCGAGTCCGAGCGGGCCGGGACAGCGCGTCGGGCGCGGCGTCGCCTCGGCCATGCCGATCTTCGACATCTCGACCGAGGACGTGGCCGACATGCGCGGCGTCGGCGCGCAGATCGAGGTCTTCCCCGATGGCACCGCGCTGGTGCGCACCGGCGTGCCCGAGATCGGCAACGGTATCACGACGGTGCTGGCGCAAGTGGCCGCCGAGGAACTCGGCCTGCCGATCGACCGGCTTTCAGTGCTGCACGGCAGCACCGAGTCCACGCCCGACGCCGGGCCGGTGGTCGCCTCGCGCCAAGCATATTGCTCGGGTAACGCCGTGCGGCTGGCGGCGGTGGACGTTCGTGGGCGCATCCTCGAGGTCGCCTCTGATATGTTGCACGCGCCGACCGAATCGTTGGCGATGGAGGCGGGGCGCATCCAGGTGCTCGGCGATGGCACGCGTTCGATCCCGCTGCCCGAGGTGACGGCCGTGGCCCATCGCACCGGCGTAGACCTCGAAGGCAAGGCCTGGTTCACGGCCTCGCACGCCGACGCCGGGCACACATTCATGACCAGTGTCGCGGACGTAGAGGTAGATGAAGAAACGGGCAAAGTGCGTGTGCTCAAACTGGTCAACGCCCACGACAGCGGCAAAGCCCTCAACCCGCTGAACGTGAAGGGCCAACTGATCGGCGGCGCGATGATGGGCGTCGGCTACGCCCTTTCGGAAGATTTCGAGACCGAAGGCGGGCGAATGGTCTTCGAGCCGAGACTGCATGAATACCTCTATCCAACGTCGCTCGACGGCCCCGAAGCCTGGGCGCCGGTGATCGTCGAAGTCCCGTATCCCACCGGGCCGTACGGCGCGAAAGGCGTTGGCGAGCACGGCACCGACACCGCGCCGGCGGCCATCCTCAATGCGATCTACGACGCGATCGGCGCGCGGGTGAGCCGCACGCCGGCACTGCCGGAGCGCGTGCTGCAAGCGATCAGGGGGCAGGGTGGACGAAGGGCAAGCGCCGCCGTAGGGGCCAGCCTTGCGTTTGCCTCCAGCGCGCCCAAAACCGAGGGGGGGGGCGTCGTGGTTGGAGAGAGAATGAGGGGAAGAAAAAAGGTCAACGAATGCTTCGCACAACGAATAAACGAATGGGCGCCGGCCAGCCCGAAATTCGTCTCCGAGTCGAGCGCTGCGACCCGTATTCGTTTATTCGTTTCCCTATTCGTTGACCCTTTTGCCTCTTGCCCTCCCTTCCTCGGTTCATCCATCTGTGGCGTTGCTGGAATGACTGAAGGCCCGAATTCCCAAACCGAGTCATTGATGGCCTGACGACAGTTCATGATCAGATACGATAAAAGATGAATACGGAGCCGAGTCTTCTGCGATCATTGGAATCCCACCGCAGCATCCGGCGCTTCAAGCCGGAACCGATCCCGCCGGCCGACGTCGAACGGATGATGTGTCTGGCTCAGCGTGCCTCGACCGGCGGGGCGGGGCAACTCTACAGCATCATCCGGGTGACCGACGACGGCCTACGCAATCGTATGGCAGAGATCACCGGTCAGGCGCATGTCGCGACTGCCGCAGAATTTTTCGTCGGCTCGCTTCAGCGCGTGCTGGATGAATTGATCGCGTTGCTTCAGCTGCCGGAGGGCGTTTGACCGCTCCTCGGCCTGTGTGTCGGCGTCCCAGATGAAACGCCGGAACAATCGCCGCGCCTGCCGGCGAAGATCGTCTTTCACGAAAATCGTTATCGCGAACCGACGCCGGACGATCTGGATCAGTGCTACAAGGCGATGGCGGCGGCGACTTATGCCGGGGGGTGGTTCAACTCACTCAGCCAGCATTTCACCGCCGGGCAGGAGTACGAGGCGCGCGAGACGAACTGGCGGCGCGCGCTCGCGCGGCAGGGATTTCGAGTGTCATGATGAAACTCAGCCTTCAAATGCACTCGCTGCGCTCGATGAACGAGTGGGTTGACCTTGCTTGCCGGGCCGAGGAATTGGGCTTTGCCGAGATTCACATCGCCGAACGGCTTGACTTCCCGTACCCGACCTGGCCGACCCTCTTTCTCATGGCCGAGCACACGACCCGCATCGGCCTCGGCACGGGCGTGACCAATCCGTACAGCCGCCACCCGGCCGTCACCGCGAAGATGATCGCCATGCTCGACGCCTACAGCCGCGGGCGCGCGTCTCCGGGCATCGGGCAGGGCGACCTGTGGCAGTTCGATCAGTTGGGGATCGATCACGATCGGCCCCTCGCCGCCTTGCGCGAGGCCGTGCTCGTCATCCGGCATATTCTTTCGGGCAAGGACGATGGCTTCCCAGGTGAAGTGTTCTCGATCCAACCCGGACTTGATTTCAAGTGGAAGGCGTATCGGGAATACACGCCGATCTTTGTCGGCAGTCGCAGTCCCGGCGGGATGGCGGTGGCGGGTGAGGTCGGCGACGAACTGCATTTGCCGAACTGCGTTTCGCCGGAGTTTGTCGCGCTGGCGAAAGAGCAGGTTCGCAAAGGGATGCAGAAAGCGGGACGAACCCTCACCCCCGGCCCCTCTCCCAGGGGGAGAGGGGAGTTGATCCCGCTCGCCAGCTCGCCGCAGTGCGGCGTCAGTCTGGATCGCGAGGCCGCCGTCCGTCACTGCCAGGAGCGCATCGGCGGCTTCATCGAGTGGATGAAAGTGCCGTGTGAATTGATGGGCATCGGGCAGGATGAGGTCGCCCGGCTGTCGCAGGCCAAACGCAGCGGCGACCGCGATTATCTGCACCGCAACGTCACGCCGCGCTACATGCAGGCCTTCGCCGTCGCCGGGACGCCGCAGGCAGTGATCGAGCAATTGGAGACGCTGGCCGGCCTGGGCCTCGACCACGTCACGCTCAACGAGCCGGGGCCGAATCTGGACGAGGCGTTAGAGTTGCTGGGCAAAGAGGTGCTACCGTATTTCAGTCATCAGTGAGCAGTTATCAGTGAACAGTAGACATTATCGGGAATAAGGTCTTCTGCCACGAATTGCACGAATTAGCACGAATTCACTTGGCCCCTTCGTGAAATTCGTGTAATTCGTGGCAAAAAAGGGTTGCAGCCAATAAACCACCATGACCAACTATACGATCGTCGGCCAACCCGTCCGCCGCGTGGACGGCTTTGAGAAAGTCAGCGGGCGCATTCACTATTGCGTGGATATGGCTGAGCCGGGCATGCTGTGCGCGCGCACGCTGCGCAGCCCGCACCCGCACGCGCGCCTCGCGGCCCTCGACACCCGCCAGGCCGAGGCTTTGCCGGGCGTGGAAGCCGTGGTCACCGCCGCCGACATTCGCGGGACGAACCGGCACGGCATCGAGCGGCCCGATCAGCCGGTGCTCGTTCCGGTCGGCGAACGGGTAAAGATGATCGGCGATCCGGTTGCAGCGGTTGCAGCGCGGACGGAGGAAATCGCCGAAGAAGCGCTCGGACTGATCCGCGCCGAGTACGAACCGTTGCCCGGCGTCTTCACGCCGCAGGACGCGCTTGCGCCCGGCGCGCCCCACCTCCACGACGACGCGCCGGGAAATCTCATCAGCCAGTACACGTCGGGCCGCGGCGATGTGGCGCAAGGTTTTGCCGAGGCCGACGCTGTCGTCGAAGGTACGTTCGTCCTGCCGAGGCAAGAACAAGCTTATCTCGAAGTCGAAGGCGGGCTGGCGACGATTGACAGCGCCGGCGTGATCACGGTCTACGCCGGATCGCAGCGGCCCGTATTCATCCGCAAGTCCATCCATTTGGCGCTCGGCTTCCCGGAACACAAAGTCCGCTCGATCAGCGCCAACACCGGGGGCGGTTTCGGCGGCAAGGCCGACGTTTCGATGCACGCGCTGGCCGCGCTGCTGGCGCACAAAACGCGCAAGCCGGTGAAACTCGTCTGGACGCGCGAGGAGTCGTTCCTGATGCATCCCAAGCGGCATCCATTCTGGATCCGGGCCAAACTCGGCGCCAAGCGGGATGGGACGTTCACCGCACTGGAAGCCGAGATGATCTCCGACGGCGGCGCTTATGCCTCGCATTCGCTCATCGTCGTCTTCGCCGCGTGCAGTTACCTGCCCGGCCCCTACGACATTCCGCACCTCCAGATCAGCGGCCGGTCGGCCTACACCAACAATCCGATCTCCGGCGCGTGCCGGGGCTACGGCCAGCCGCAGGCCGTGACCGCGCTCGAAAGCCTGATTGACTGGCTGGCGCGCGATCTGGAAATCGACCCGGCGGAGATTCGTCTGAAGAACGCTTTGGAGTTGGGCGACGCGCCCGGCTGCCCGCGCGTGGTGCTCGACTCGCCGCCGACGCTGCCGCTCACCATCCGCGAGGCGCTGGCGGCGGCGGGCGAGTTGCCGCCGCCCTCCGGCCCCGGCAAGAAGACCGGGCGCGGCCTCGGCTGTGCCATGCCGATCTTCGACATTTCGACGCACGACACGGCGGACATGAAAGGCGTCGGCGCGAGCGTCGAAGTCTTCCCCGATGGCACGGCGCTGGTGCGGTCGGGCGTGTGTGAGATCGGCTCAGGGCTGAGCACGGTGCTGGCGCAAGTGGCCGCCGAAGAACTCGGCCTGCGACTCGGTCAAGTGTCGGTGCTGTGCGGCAACACCGAGAGCACGCCCGACGCCGGCCCCATCGTCGCCTCGCGCCAGGCGTATTGCTCCGGCAACGCCGTGCGCCTGGCCGTGGCCGACGTGCGGGCGCGCATCCTCGAAGTGGCGTCTGATATTCTCCACGCCGACGAAGGCACGCTCGAACTGGCGGGCGGGATGGTGCGCGTCCGGGGCAACGGTCACGCCATCCCGCTGGGCGAGGTGACGAAGGTGTGCCATCGCACGGGCGTCAACTTGCTCGGCAGCGCGTGGTTCAGCGGATCGCACGCCCCGGCTGGCCACACGTTCATGACCACGGTGGCCGACGTGGAGGTGGACGAAGAAACCGGCCGGGTGCGCGTGTTGAAGATGGTGAACGCGCACGACGTGGGGCAGGCGCTCAACCCGTTGAACGTGAAGGGCCAGTTGATCGGCGCGGCGGCCTGGGGCGTGGGCTACGCCCTGTACGAAGAAATGCGGGCGAGCGACGGCAAACTCTTGACGCCGACGCTCACCGAATATATCACGCCGATGTCGTTGGACGGCCCGGAAGAGTGGCAGGCGGTGATCGTCGAAGACCCATATCCCACGGGACCGTACGGCGCGAAAGGCGTCGGCGAGCACGGCACGAACACCACGCCGGTGGCGATCCTCAATGCCATTTTCCACGCGACAGGCGTGCGGGTGACCGAAATGCCCGCGACGCCCGAACGTCTTTTGCGGGCGCTGAAGCAACAGCGTCAGCGGGTATGACACCGAAAGGCAGATAGATCGGGGCCTGCCGCGCATATCCGTCGAGGTCCGATACGTCCGTGTGGCGTGCGTTTCCAATGATCAGGGGCACCACCAGCGGACGACCAGGAAAGGAGGCAAGCCAGGCACGAATATTGACTTCCGTTTTCGCCGCTGACCCATAATGTGATTCGACTTTCCCTAAGCACAATTGGAGGAGACATCCATGCGCAAGCAAGCATTACCCAAGTGGTGGTTTGGCCTGACGCTGGCGGTCCTGATCGGACTCATCGCGACCGCCTGTGGCCCGGCCCCCACGCCGCAGGTTATCAAAGAGACGGTCGAGGTGCCGGTGGAGGTGACCAAGCAAGTCGAAGTGCAGGTCGCGGTCACCGCTACCGCCGCGCCGGTCAAGGTTCCGAAAATCGCGCTGATCATGAGCGGCAAGCGCGCGGATCAGTCGTGGAATCAGTTCATGGCCGATAGCGTTCAGCGGTTGGCCGACGAAGGCAAGATCGAAGCCTCGTTCGCGGAGGACGTGACCCCGGCCGACTTCGAACGTGTGGCTGGCGACTACGCTAGTCAGAACTATGACCTGGTCATCGGTCACACCTCGGACTTCTCCGAGGCCGCGCTCAAGGTGGCCGCAGCCTACCCGGACGTGAAGTTCGCCATCACCGGCGCAACTCAGTACTTGCCGAATCTGGCCGGGCTCAACAACTGGACGCACAATTCGTCGGCGGTGGCCGGCTACTTGGCGGCGAAGTTGACCCAGAGCGGCGTAGTCGGCATCGTCGGCGCGTTCGCCTTCCCCACGCAGTTCGTCGCCCACGAGGGCTTCAAGTTCGGCGTGTACAAGGCGAATCAGGAGACGTTGAAAGCGAACCGCGACGCCAAGCAGGTTCACTGCCTGGAGACCTTCACCAACACCTGGTTCGACACCGCGCTCGGCTTCGAAGCGGCCAAAGCCCAGATGGATCAAGGCGCCGACTACATCTACATCACGGCCAGCGGCGCCGGCTTCGGCGTCATCCAGGCGGCCGAGGAGACGAAGAAGGCGCGCGTCATCGGTTCGTTCGTAGACATGAACCCCTTCGCGCCGGACGTTGTAATCACCAGCGTCGAACGCCTGGCGGACCCCCCGCTGGAGGCAATGCTGTACGACATCCAGACCGGGCGGTTCGTGGGCAAGGACTACGCCTTTGACCTGATCAACGGCGGAACCCGGCTGTCGCCGTACCACAACTTCGACACCGAGATCCCGCAGGACGTGAAGGATAAGGTCGCCAAGTTCCAGGCCAACATCGTCGCCGGCAAGGGCGCCTTTATCGTGCCGTTCGTCACCGCCAAACTCGGCGGCCCGACCGGTTGCGAAGCCCCCATCCCCGCGCCTACGGCCACGCCGTAACGCATCGGCAGCGTTGGAGGTCGCTCGGCCTCAACACCCCCCAGACCTGTCAGGTCTCCGAGACCTGACAGGTCTGGCAAGCCAGGGAGGATTTGATTTGACCGCATTTCTCAGAATGGAACGCATCGCCAAACGGTTCGGGCAGGTGCAGGCGAACGACCAGATCACCTTCGAAGCCGATGCTGGCGAGATTCACGCCTTGCTCGGCGAGAACGGCGCGGGCAAGACGACTCTGATGAATATCCTTTACGGCCTGTACCAGCCCGACGCTGGCGAGATTCAAATCCAGGGCCGCAAAGTCAGCATTCACTCGCCGCAGGACTCTATCCGCCTCGGCGTCGGGATGGTGCATCAGCACTTCATGCTCGTCCCGCCGTTCACCGTCGTCCAGAACGTGGTGCTGGGACTGCCCTCGTCGCGCGGCCCGTTCCTCGACACCGACCGCGCCGCCGCCCGAATCACCGAACTGGCCGACAAGTACAGACTCAAGGTTGACCCGGACACCTACGTCTGGCAACTCTCGGTCGGCGCGCAACAGCGGGTCGAAATCCTCAAAGCCCTGTACCGCGGCGCGCAACTGCTGGTGCTCGACGAGCCGACGGCGGTGCTCACGCCCCAAGAGACCAAAGAGTTCTTCGCCACCCTGCGGGCCATGGCCGAGGGCGGCCACACCGTCATCTTCATCACGCACAAGTTGGAAGAGGTGATGGAGATCAGCGATCGCTGCACCGTCTTGCGCGACGGCCGCGTGGTGGGAACCGTCAACACCCGAGAAATCACCGAGGCCGAACTGGCGCGGATGATGGTGGGCCGCGAAGTCGTCTTCCGCGTCGAGAAGAAACCGGCCCGCCCCGGCGAGGTGGTGCTGGACGTGAATCAATTGTCTGTGGCCGGCGAGCGCGGCCTGATGGCGGTGCGCGGCCTGTCGCTCGAAGTGCGCGCCGGAGAAATCCTCGGCCTGGCCGGCGTGGATGGCAACGGCCAAACGGAACTCGTCGAATCGATCATCGGTCTGCGCCGCCCGGTTGCCGGCCGGGTCAGCATCGCCGGCCGCGACATGACCGGCGCGACGCCGCGCCAGGTGATCGAGCAGAAGGTGACGCACATCCCCGAAGACCGTTTGACGATGGGCCTCGTGCCGACGTTCAGCGTTCAGGAGAATCTGATTCTGGATTCGTACGCGGAAGCGCCGTACAGCCGCAGCCCGCTCGGCAATGGCAAAGCCGGCTGGTTCCTGAACGCGCGGGCGATCTTCGACCACGCGCGCCGGGCCATCGCCGACTACAACATCAAGGCCCCCGGCCCGGCGGTTAAATCCAAGTTGCTGTCCGGCGGCAACCTGCAAAAACTGGTTCTGGCGCGGGCCATGTATCACTCGCCGCGCCTGCTGGTGGCCGTACAGCCCACGCGCGGCCTGGACGTGGGCGCGACGGAGTTTATCTGGAATCGTCTGTTGGCCGAGCGCGAGGCCGGGCGCGCTATTCTGCTTATCTCTGCCGATCTCGACGAAGTGCTGCAACTCAGCGATCGCATCGCCGTGCTGTTCGAGGGCGAGGTCATGGGCACATTGCCGGCGGAGGGCATTGACGTGGTCGAACTCGGCCTGCTGATGGCCGGCGCGAAGAGGTTGCCCGCATGACAACTCCACCTGCCACCCCCGCCGCGGCACTGCCCGAACCTCTGGCAACCGCCGGCGGCTTCAAACTTCCATGGCATCGCGCCCGGACGAGCCTCGCCGCCTTCGCCCT
>JACQED010000025.1 GCA_016200785.1 Chloroflexota bacterium | reverse complement strand
TGATGCTCGGCCTGCCGCTGGGTAGCAACGTCAGGTTCATGCGTTGGTTATTGCGCCCGGTGTCTTGGCGGCGGCCAGGGTGCCTGACACCCGTTCGCCATCCGACGACTTGTCGGCCAACACCCGCCAGCCTTCACTGACCGCGGCCACCAGCACCCGTTGTCTACCTCTCGGCCTGACTCCCGAACGGGCGCAATAACTATTATTATCTTGACTCCGGTTCTTAGTATATGATAACATGCCCCCGTGTCAAGCCCCCCAAAGCCAAAACTGGCCGATCAATTGAGTTCCGCCATCCGCCTACGTGGGTATTCCTACCGTACTGAGCAATCCTATGTTCGGTGGTACATCCGCTTTGTGCGTTTCCACCGTCTGCGCCACCCCGCCGAAATGGGCCAGCCCGAAGTCGAAGCCTTCCTAACTCACTTGGTCACCGACCTTGAAGTATCGTCAAGCACACAGAATCAGGCGTTGGCCGCACTCCTGTTCCTATATGCCGAAGTGCTCAAGAAGCCCCTCGGTGACGTAGACGCCCTCCGCGCCAAGAAGTCACACTACGTCCAGCCCTACCTGTCCGCCGATGAAGTCCGCCGCATCCTCGATAACCTCAGCGGCGTCTCCTATCTTGCCGCCTGCATCATGTACGGGGGCGGCCTGCGCCTGATGGAATGCCTGCGCCTGCGCCTCAAGGATATTGACCTCGACAACCTCACCCTCACCGCCCACGATACCAAATCCAACCGTGACCGGGTGACATTTCTTCCCGGCGACGAAACCTTCCTGAGCCGACTTCGCGCTCACCTCGCTTCGCTTCGCCGCCGCTACGAGGCCAATCCCAATCTCCCGGTCTCCATGCCTCCGGCCCTCGCCCGGAAATATCGCTCTGCCGCGACTTCGTGGGAATGGTTCTACCTCTTCCCGGCGCGCGGCCCATCCGTTGATCCGCGCACCCACAAGGCTGCCTTACATCACATGGATGAATCCAGCTTTCAGCGGGCCGTCGCCGCTGCCGTCAAGCGCGCCGCCATCCGCAAACGGGTAACAGCCCACAGCCTCCGGGCCGCCTTTGCTCACCGCATGGCCGAATCTGGCGCCTCCACCACCGACATACAATTCCTTATGGGCCACGCCGATCCGAAGACAACGGCCCATTACCTTGAAGGCATGCCGCCAGCCCACACCCGCCTGCGCGGGCCGCTCTCTAAGACAGCCTGATACAGCCACGCGCAAGTCTTTCACCGGTTTCGCGCCAGCGGCCAGTCGCAGGCCGCAAGCCGCGCTCAGAAACCGGCGATGGACTTTCGCCAACGCGTATTGGCCGATTGTTCGCGTCGCCCGTTTTCTCCCATCCCGCCCACAAACAAAACGGACGACTCGGCTCAATCCGCTCTCGCTCCGTGTCATCCGTGTACGGTCCTCCCCCGTGTTCCCCCGGGCCTTCGCCGCTACAAATCCACAAAATACGCGTCACATGCCCGATCCAGCAAATCCTTCGACATCGCCGGCTCCACGTTCAGATACTTGGCCGCGTCCAGCACCTGATCCAGAATGTCGCGCGGGTGGACGGCGCGCATTTTGCGGTTGCGCTTGATGTACCACTCCTGCAAAAGATAGGCCAGCCCCTTCTCGTCGTACTGAATCCCTTTGGCCTCGGCCACGCGCTTGAAGATTTCGCGGAACTCCTCGAAACTCGGATCGCCGATCTCGATCTTGTGCGGGATGCGGCGCAGAAAAGCCTCGTCCACCAGATCCTTCGGCGGCAGGTTGGTCGAGAACACCACCAGCACGTCGAACGGCACTTCCACCTTGCGCCCGTTGTGCAGAGTCAAATAATCAATGCGGTTCTCCAGCGGCACGATCCAGCGGTTGAGCAGATCGCGGGGGCGCACTTGCTGGCGGCCGAAGTCGTCGATCAGGAACATGCCGCCGTTGGCCTTCACCTGAAACGGCGCTTCGTAGAATTTATTGGTTTCGTCGAAAACGAGATCGAGCCCGGCCAGCGTCAGTTCGCCGCCGACGACGATGAACGGGCGCTTGACCTTCACCCAGCGAGAGTCGGACTTCTGGCTCGCGGACGCTTTGAACACGCCGGTGCCGCCCGGCGGCGCGGGGTTGTTGTCCTCTCTGACCAGTTCGTGATTCACGCTGTCGTACATTTTCACTACCTGCCCGTCAATATCAATCGCGTGCGGGATATACATATCCTGCGCCAACGTCATGTTGCCGATGGCGCGCGCGACCGTCGTCTTGCCGTTGCCGGGCGGGCCGTAGAGGAACATGGACTTGTTCGAGTTGATCGCCGGGCCGATGCGCGAGAACGTTTTCTCCGAAAGGGTGAGATTCGACAACACCTGGCGCATCGTGCGTTGGTGGACGAGGGGACGCGCGGTGGCCTGCCGTTTGATCGACTCGTTGTAAAGCGCGATCGGCACGGGGGCGGGGCCGGCATACTGACTGCGTTCCAGCGCCTCGCGCGCGCGGGCGATCCCGGCCCCGGTGATGCCATATTGATACGCGCCTTCGCCGAAGCCGCCGGTGCCTTTCACTTCCACCAGTTTCTCGCGTTTCAAAAACTCCAGAATCTGATCCAGGATGCCGACGAACGGCAGTGCCATAATCTCGGCGATGCGGAAACCGGTCAGGTAGCCGCCGAAGTACAAGACCTTGAGCGCGAGGTCTTGCAGCCACAGAGCGTTGAGTCCGGTGTCTTCGATTTTGTTGAGGGGCGGCGGCGCCCACCTGGGCAGGCCCACGGGAACGGCTGGCTGGGGCGTCGGGGTCGGACGCGACTGGGGAGTGATCGGGCGGGATTGCGGCCCCGCCGCGGAGCCAATACGAACGGTCATTTCATTTGCCCTCCACCGTATTCATCCAGTATTTGTGCGACTCTCAGAACTTCGTCAACGGTATTGTAGCAGTGAATTGAAACGCGGACATAACCCTCGCGCACGGCGGCGGCGACGTTGTGCGCGGCCAATTCCGCCAGCGCAGCTTTCGGGTCCGACACGGCAAAAGAGACGATCGGCCCGTGGCCGGCCGGGTCGCGCGGTGTGAGAATCTCGAAGCCCCGTTCGGCGAGGTCGGCCATCAGCCCGTCGGCCAGGCGCGTCGTCCAGGCGTCAATGTTCGCGATGCCTAGATCCATCAGCATCTTGAGCGACGCGTCGAAACCGGCCATGCCGATCCAGTTCACCGTGCTCAGTTCATAGCGCGCGGCCTCCGGGCGAAAGTCGAGATGATAATTGCACCAGTTGAGATAATCGGTGACGCTGGTCGCGCCCGCGATCGGCATGTCGAGCCGGTCGAGCAAGTCGCGGCGGATGTACAAGAAGCCGATCCCCGCCGGGCCCATCAGCGATTTGAGCGCGCCCGTGCCGAGAAAGTCCACCTGCGCCGCGCGCACGTCGAGCGGGATGTGCCCGAGCGATTGGATGCCGTCCACGGCGAAAAAGATTCCCCGCTCGCGACAGAACGCGCCGAGCGCGGCCACGTCGGTGCGGAACCCGGTCAGGAACTCGACCGCGCTGACGGCGACCAACAGCGTGTCGGCGTCGGCGCGCTCGGCCAAACGGCGCACCGTCAGCCCGCCGCCGTCCATCGGCACGATACGCAATTCCAATCCGGCGCGGCGGGCGAGATTCATCCACGGGTAAACGTTCGACGGAAACTCCTTATCGCACACAATGATGTTCTGCCCGGGGCGTGCCGGGAGCGATAGCGCGACGTAGTTGAGCGCCGTGCCAGTGTTGGGCACGATGGCAATTTCGCCCGGCGAGGCGTTGATCAGTCCGGCGATGCCGGCGTGCAGGCGGGCATCGAGTTCGTCAACCCAACCCATATCCCACAGGCCGTCGTCGCCGCCGCCCGTGTGCTCGACTGCCTCGGCCAATGCTCGCTTGACCGGGAGGGCCAAAGGCGAGCTGCCCGCGTGATTCAGGTAAACGGTGCGCTCGGTGTGGGGGAATAACCTCCGCAGCGCGCCGAGGTCGTAGGCCGGCGCGGCGGTTTCGGTCGGTCGAACCGTTGTGGTGGGCGCGGCGAGAGTCAAGGGAAGCTCCAGGTAAACCGATTGATGTGATTGTAGCACAGCGAAGTGGGGAGGGCAATCGGCGGTATGACCTGATGCGCCTTGCCGCCCGTCTATTGACCGTTTATAATGCCTCCGAGGGACTACGACGAATTCGAGAAACCAACGGAAGCCATCCGGCGTAGTAAGCGTTCAGATCGCACAGCCTTCGTCTAACCACCAAGACACTAAGACACCAAGTTTCGCGGCGCTTTCCCTGTGTCCTTTGTGCCTTCGTGTCTTTGTGGTAAAGGTCTGGCAACCAACTGAACGGTTACTCGGCGTATTCCTCCATCCGTCGTGGTGCTGCCGATGAATCCAATCAAACTTTCCATCGTCATTCCGGTCTACAACGAAAAGTCAACGGTCGCCGAGATCGTCGAGCGCGTGCTGGCCGTCGGGGAGGCCCACGAAATCATTTTGGTGGACGACGGCTCGACCGACGGGACGCGCGACGTTCTGCCGTCGCTCGACGGGCAGGGGCGGCTGCGCGTGATTCTGCACGAGCGCAACCAGGGGAAGGGCGCGGCGGTGCGCACCGGCATCGCCGCCGCTGGCGGCGACGTGATTCTGATTCAGGACGCCGATCTCGAATACGATCCGCGCGACATCCCGGCGCTCCTGCGCCCCATCGCCGAAGGGCGCAGTGCGGTCGTCTACGGCTCGCGCTTCCTCGGCGGCCCGCGCAAGACGACAATGTTCTGGCACATGGTCGCCAACCAACTCCTGACGCTGATGACCAACGTCCTTTACAACACCATCTTGTCGGACATGGAGACCGGCTACAAAGTCTTCCGGGCCGAGGTGATCAAGAACCTGCCGCTCAGGTCGAAGCGATTCGATTTCGAGCCGGAGGTGACGGCCAAGGTGCTCAAGCGCCGACATCACATCTACGAAGTGCCGATCTCGTTCGACCCGCGAGAATACACGGAGGGAAAAAAAATCGGTATCAAGGATGCGTTCGAGGCGGTATGGACGTTGTTGAAGTACCGCTTTGTGGATTGAGATGGCTTATCGCTTATGGCGTATGGCTTATCGCAGTCCGCAGACGGACAGGGCAATAGACAGCGGGTCAAGGCCGATACGCACTATGCGAAAGGCAATCGGCGATACGCGATAGGC
>JACQED010000424.1 GCA_016200785.1 Chloroflexota bacterium | reverse complement strand
GCGTTCAGGCATTCGGGCGAGATCTGCGCGTCCTTCAGAATCCAGTCCACTGTCTTCACCGGCGGTCCGCCGTAATTCTTGATGCGGTTGAAGCGTTCCTCGCTGGCCATGGCTCTCACTTGGCCGTCTTCCACAAGGCAAGCGGTGCTGGCGTGACCGTCGTTGATCCCCAAGACTCCAATCGTCATGCGTTCGCGTTACCTCCGGGCGGGAAAGTATATCACACGTCACTGCTTCAACTCGATAACGCCCAGCGGCAGTGAATTGTCCGGTACGGGTGCGCCGCGCGCATCAACAACAGGCAGGCGTTCCTGTGTATCGGCCCGATACAGGCCGATTTCTACCCGGTACATTCCCGGCAGCAAGCCGGGCGGCAGATCGATCCACTGCGGGTCCTCGATTGTCTCGCCTGCCTGCCAGGCGTTCGTCGGATAGTCCCCGTCGCGGGGGCGGCGATCGTTCCCGGCTACCGGCCTTCCCGCCGAGTCGAGCAGATGGACGAAGACGACGTAGTCGGTCGTCGTGGGCCGAAGGCTTTTCCAGTGGAGAGCGACGTCCAGCCTCGCGCGATCGGTTTCGCGATTCAATCGGTAGCCGCTCAGCGCGATGACGCCGCCGAAGTTGTAGTTGGTGAGGGTCGCGCCTTCCGGCACGGGGTAGGCGTGGCCGGACTGGGTGATGCTGAGGGGGCCGATGTGCGCGGCGTCGCCCTCGAGCGGCTGGCCGTCTTCGGTTGTGGCCGGCAGTCGATCTCCGGACGCTTTGTCGTACAGGCCGACGTACACCCAACCTGCCAATGGCGTTGGCATGTCGCCGGGAATCACGAGAAGGTATTCGTCGCGAATCACTTGACCGGGCCGCCACTTTGAAGTGGGATAGGCGGGGCTGCTCGTCGCGCCCGCCTCAATGTCGCCCTGCGCCCATTTGCCGCCCCGCGCGTCGATGAGTTGCACGAAGGCCACGTAGTCTTTGCCCAGCGGGCGCGTGACTTGCCAATACACCGTCACGAAAATCGGTTGTCCGGGTTGTGCCGGGGGCAACACCTCGGCGGCCAACACTTTCACCGAGTCGTCAATGACGCCGAATGTTCGATTTGCCTCGGGCGGAGGCGAACTGCTCACAGGCGGCCGCGGCAGCCATTCCGCGAGGCCGGCCATTGTCAGCGAGGTGAGGAATGCAGCGGCGAGAGCGCCGGCCCAGCGCAGGCGCAAAGCGCGATCGCCCGACCCCCACGCCTTGAGGCCGCGATCGATCGCAGCGCCGGCGAGGACGATCAGCGGGGGCACGATGGGCGCGCGTTGGCGCGAGGTGACGAAGGCGAGGGCAGTGCCGAGGCTGAGCGCGACCGCCCAACTGAGCAACAGCCACGCATTTCGATTCTCTCGAAATGTCAAAATGAATCCGGCGAATGCCAGCGTTGCGACGACAGCGAAGTTGAGGGGGTTCAAGCGCAGGCTGAGCGAATAGCCTGGCCCTTCGGCGTCATAATTCACGAGGTTCGGCAATTCGGCGTTCGACCACATGAGCGCGAACTTCCGGACGAGCAATTGAGCGAGACGGCCGGGGTAGCGCCGAATATCGTCGATCATCGCTTCGGCGTAAGTTGTTTCGCCCCGGCGCACTTTGATTTCAGTGGCTTGCAAAGCCAGCGTGTCTGCTCTTCCGCCGTTGGCCTGATGGTTGTTGCCGATGTAGAAGTTGTTCTGCGGGCTGTGCGAATAGAGCGCCCATTCGCCGGTGAAGCGCGAAGTCCAGAGCGAGAACGGCAGTGCGCCCGCGACGATGCCGAGCGCGATCAGTCCGGACATTCCGGCGCGGCGGCGCCGTGATAAGTCACCCGGCGCGATGAGCGGCCAGCCCAGCGCGGTCGGCGAACCGGTGAGGAGCGCAGGCTGAAACGCGCCGCCGAGTCCGAGCATCAGTCCCGAGGTGAAGGCCCACGCCGGTTGCGACGCGCGCGGCCAGGCGGCCCGTTCTGCCGCGACGAGCGCGAGCAACATGAACAACGTCGCCCCGCTCGTCGCGACGAGTGCCGCGTCGTAAAAAATGAAAATGGGGTAGGCAGCATATAGGCCCGCCGCGATGCATCCGGCGCGTTCGTCGAACATTGCCTGGCCGAGATGATAGGCGAGCAAGACGCCCAGCGCGCCGACCGCCGCCTGCGCTGCGCGAGTCGCGAAGAGGTCTT
>JACQED010000423.1 GCA_016200785.1 Chloroflexota bacterium | reverse complement strand
ACGACGGGATTCTGACGCACCGTGTCGAAATCTCACCGCGAAGACGCGAAGATTCTCAATCTATTTCCCTGGCGCTCGCCTGCCCCATTGCTCTTTGCGGGGTGGCGTCTTCGCGATTCATCCAGCGCGCCCGAACTTGAATCGGCCAAAGCCTACGCTCTGTGGGCCGCGACCTATCCGGCCGAAGCGCACAATCCGCTGATGCGCGCCGAGGAAGAAGCGATGCTCGATCTGCTCCCCGACACGCGCGGCTTGCGCGCCATCGACCTTGCCTGTGGCAGTGGGCGCTATTTGCGTCACTTGCAGAATCGCGGCGCGGCGTGCTGTGTCGGCCTTGACCTTTCCGCCGAAATGCTCGCCCGCGCCCCGGCCGTTCACTCTCAACTCGCGCGGGCGACGATGCTCTCACTGCCCTTGCTGGATGGATCAATCGACCTCGTCGTCTGTGGCCTTGCGGTCGGCCATCTGCCCGATCTCAATCCCGCTCTGCGCGAAGTTGCGCGGGTGCTGAAACCCGGCGGCACGGTGCTGTACTCCGACTTTCACCCGTTCGGCCACCTTGCCGGCTGGAAGCGCGGCTTCCGCGCAAACGGGAGCGAATACTCCGTTCGACATTATCCCCACCTCTACGCCGAACATCACGCCGCGTGCGCCGGCGCCGGCTTGACGATTGACGCAGTGCGCGAGCCGTGCGCCGTTGACGAATCGGGGCGAAGGGCGTGGGGCGATATTCCTGCGGCGCTCATCGTTCGCGCCGTGAAAGCAAAACCGAATGCAGATTGATCTCATCGGCGTCCCGCTCGACTTCGGCGCGGGTCGGCGCGGCGTTGACATGGGCCCCAGTGCGCTTCGCTACGCCGGGCTGAAGTCCGCTCTGCAATCCATCGGACACACCGTCGCCGACGGTGGCAACGTCGAAGTTCCGATTCTCGAAACTTGCGTCGTCACCGAGCCGAAACTGCGCTACGTGGATTGTATCGTTCCCGTCGCGCGCCAACTGGCTGAGCGGGTTGCCGCCAGTGTGCAATCCGGCAATCTCCCGCTGACTCTCGGCGGCGATCACAGCCTCTCTCTGGGATCGGTGCGCGGCGCGGCGCGGGACAAGCGCCTCGGCCTGATCTGGATTGACGCGCACGGCGACTTCAACACTGCCGAGACGACTCCGTCTGGCAACATTCACGGCATGTCGCTGGCCGCGCTGGCCGGTTATGGCGATTCGCGGTTGGCGGCATTGGGCGATGGATCGGGGCCGACGATTGCCCCGTCGAACATCGCCATCGTCGGCGTCCGCGATCTCGATCCGGGCGAGCGCGATCTGCTTCAGCACTCGGGCGCGGCCGTGTTTGGCATGGAGCAGATTGATCGCGTCGGGTTGCACAACGTCCTCAGTCATGCGATTGATGTCGCCTCCGGCGGCGTTGACGGCATCTACCTCAGCCTCGATCTGGACGCGCTCGATCCAGTCTACGCCCCCGGCGTTGGAACGCCGGTGTCCGGCGGGCTGACTTACCGTGAGGCGCACATGGCCTGTGAGATGATCGCCGAGACGCGGCGGCTGGTGGGGATGGATCTGGTCGAAGTGAATCCGATCCTCGACGATCGCAACAAGACGGCGGAACTTGCGGTTGAACTCGCTCTTTCGGCGTTGGGCAAGCGAGTGTGGCATGGATAGAGGGATCAGTAGAGGCTCGGTGCGTTTTGAGTTATACTCCGGTGAACAATAGGAGATGCGACATGGCTACTGAGACGTTGACTTTGCGGGAATTGACCGACCGGGTGACACGGCTGGAACAGGCATTCTCCAGACTTGCCCATGAACTGGACTGGCGCCTTCCCCGCCACATAGAGGCGGCGAGTGAAGGAGGAAAAGTCAAAGCCGCTCTTATACGGCCTGTAGACAAAGTCCTTCTACGAAAGCACTTCCGATCCATGATGGACGGAATGGGAATCACCGCCAAGCCGATAGGCGCGCTGGCTCTCCAGCAGAAGATGGCGGAGTTCGCCTTTGGCCCAAACGAATTCAGCCAGGGTATCATAGCCATGCGGGACGAATGATCACGGCAACGGTGTTCTTCGACGCCAGCGCGCTGGTCAAGCGATACGTGTTCGATCCCGAACAAGACACTCTCGAACGTCTTCACGAAATACTCCGCGAAGAGCCGACCCAGGATCAGGCGTAAAATCGAGTGGATGGGCCGCCTCACGTTTACCAACGCCCGCCTCCTCGGTCCCGACGGCGTCTTCGCCTCCTCCCTCCGGATCGAACGCGGGCGCATCGCCGCGATCGACGCACCTCTCCACAAACGCGACTTCGTCTTCGACCTCGGCGGTGCCCTCGTCCTGCCCGGCCTGATCAACGCTCACGACCACCTCGAACTAAATCATTTCGGCAAGCTCAAGTTTCGCGAAGTCCACGCCAATGCCTCGGAGTGGATCGAAGACTGCCATCCCCGCCTTCGCAGTGAAGCGCATTACCTTCGCCTGCAAGCCTACCCGCTGGCTGACCGACTGTGGATCGGCGGCATCAAGAATCTCCTCGCCGGCGCGACGACCGTATGCCATCACAACGGGCTACATCGCGAGCTCCATCAGCACTTCCCGGTGCGCGTCGTCGAGCGCTACGGTTGGACGCACTCGCTGTATCTATCCCGCGCAGCGGTTGCTCCTTCCTATCGCCGCACGCCGAAGGATTGGCCGTGGATCATTCATGCCGCCGAAGGAACGGACGAACGTGCAGAGCGCGAGTTGACTGAACTTGATGCATTGGGCGCGTTGGGCCAGAACACCGTGATCGTTCACGGCGTCGGCCTCGGCGAGGCCGATCGCGCGAATCTGATCGAGCGGGGCGGGACGCTGGTGTGGTGTCCGGCGTCGAATCTTTTCCTGCTCGGACGCACGGCAGATGTGCGGGGGCTGGCGTCGGCCGGTCGCGTTGCGCTCGGCACCGACTCCCGGCTGACGGGCGGGCGGGATTTGCTCGACGAGTTACGGGTTGCGACGGCGACAGGGCAGGCCAGCCCTCGCGATTTGTTCCGGATGGTGACAATAGACGCGGCACGACTCCTGAGATTGAAGGATCGAGGCGAGTTGCGCGCCGGAGCGCCCGCCGACCTCGTGATTCTCCCTCCGCTTGCCAGTGACGGGGACGTCTTTGCGAGTCTGACCGGCCTTGAGCGCAGTGACCTGCGGCTGGTGATGATCGGCGGTGAACCGCGCGTCGGAGATGCCGCGCTAGCCGACATCTTCGAGGCGAGTGGCACGCCGGCCGAGGGCGCGCAACTGGATGGACGACGGAAATTGCTGGCGCGTTGGATCGCGCGTCGTCTGCGAATCTCGCGGATTGCAGAACCGGGACTCGACCTGTGATGTCGCGGTTTTCTGAGTGGCTTCCCTTCGCTTTGCTCGCAACCGCATTCGCCGCCATCGTCGCCTTGCCCGACCATCGCGGCGATGGCACGTACTACGCGGCAAGCCAATTGCTCTTGCGCGGCGAAGCCGGCCCTCGTCTCTACGACGACGATTGGATGCGCGCGCAGATCCTCGCGGCGACGCAGGGAAGGGTGAGCGACGTCTTCACGCCGAATCCGCCGACCGCGACCCTGCTCGCCCTGCCGGTTGCCTTCTTCTCGCCGGACGTGGCCCGGCGGGCCTGGGCGATCATCAACGCGATCGTGCTGATTGGATCGCTCGGCCTTTTGTTGCACGAACGTGACGCACAGCCATTGCCCCTGCATGACGCTGCCCGGAACTTGCCTGTCGGCCACCTGGCGCTGGCTCTGACTTTTGCTTTTTTCGCGTCGCCGGTTACGGACGGATTTCGACTCGGTCAAGCGTATATCATTCTGCTTGGATTGTACGTGCTGGCATGGCTCGGCGTGAAGCGCGGTTGGAGTTGGGCGACCGGACTGAGTCTATCGTTGGCGCTGTTGCTCAAGGCGAGCGGCGCACCGTTGTGGTTACTGCTGATCGCGCGACGACAGTGGCGCAGTTTGGGATGGGGGATGCTCGGCGCGCTCATCATTTTTGGCGTCACTCTTGGATTCATCGGCATGGAGACCTGGCGAGTCTATATGACGTCCGTGCTTCCCCGTGCCGCCGCCTCTCCCACGATTGCCGTCACCGCTTATCAGAGTCTGGCTGGTTACTCGACGCGCTTGTTTCGGTATGACGCAACCTGGAATCCTTCGCCGCTTGCCGATTGGCCGACAGTCGCGACGATGTGCGCTCTGCTCTCCGGCTTGACGGTCATTGTTCTCACTCTGATTCTAACTCGCCGCGCGCCGATGGAAATCGCCTTCGGAGTGATGGCGGCGGCCAGCATCTTCCTCGTGCCATATGCCGAGCAACATCATTACACGTTGGCGGTGCTGCCGCTGTGGGTGGCAATTGGCGAGTGGGAACATTTGCGGTGTGTCGCGCCTGCAGCAGCCGCGCTTACCAGGCGCTCCTACGCGATGCGCGGCGCGATTGTGTTGATCGCCGCATTGCTGATCGCACTGCCGTTGCCGTTCAAGTCACCTTCGCTGGCAAACGGCTGGTGGGCATTGTTCGCCTATCCGCGCTTATACGGTGGATTGATGTTGTGGGCCGTTTTGCTGCGTTT
>JACQED010000422.1 GCA_016200785.1 Chloroflexota bacterium | reverse complement strand
GCATTCAATTGCACATCGGGAGCGACCAGAAATGACGACGCAAATCCCAGCGGGCCGCTTTGAAAGCCGAGCGCGTCCTCCGCGTAGACCGCACTGCCTTCCACCACCCAGTCCTCGTCGTTCGGATCGTAGTTGCCCTCGATCATGTGCTGGAACTCGTGCGACAGCGTATCGGCGTAGTCGCTTCCGCCGGGCGTGAGGTAATCGGCGTTCATCACGAACAGTTCGTGCTCGTTCGAATGAACGAAAGCCGCCTTCGGGATTTCAGAACTGTCGTCGAGGTAGCCGGCCACGCCACTGCCCATCCGCGCGGAGGTCGTATGCAGGATGTAGACGCGCGGATCGCCGTCAATTCCGGGATTTGGCTCTGATCCGAATCGGTCGCGGTCGCGCGTGTAAATGTCGTCGAACACTTTCGCCGCCTGCTGTGCTTCGGCGTCGCTCACCGACACTTTGCTGTCGAACCAGAGATAAGCATGATCGCCGATCGCGCGCAATACCATCGGCACGGACGAGAATTCAACCCTGTCGTTGTTCAACACCCAGAAGTCAGCCTTGTCGCCGACTTTCCAATTCGCCGGCGATGTGGCGACGATGCGCGGGATGGGGCCGGGGACGCCGCCCAGCGATTCGGCGAGGGCGACGAAGTCGGCGGCGGGATAATCCGTGTTCGACAACGCCGCCGCCGCGGCGCGTTCGGCGTCGGTGAGCGGGCCGGCGACCATCCCGCCGGGGGCGTCCAGCGCGGGCGGAGGCCACACGGCCGGCGTCGCGGGAATGGCCGTCGGCTGTGTCGTGGCTTGACTCGTCGCAGTCGGCGCGGGCGGAGCGGTCGTCGTCGCGACCGGCATCGCGATCGGCGCAACGGCTGCCGTTGCGCTGATGAGAGGCACGGTGAGTGTGTTGCAGGCGAGCAATAATAGCGCAGAGAGGATCAGCCAGCGTCGTGGCAATTTATGATTTCCTCTTGTTCCCCGAATTCCCGTTACTTCAATTCAAATTGATATGAGGCCAGTTCCGTCGTGATCGGCGTCGTGCCGGAGACGACCAGCACGACCGAGTCTACGCCACCGCCGAGATCGAGATCGACCGTCGCCGACCCGTTTTTGTCGAGGGCCAGCGGCACGACGCGCGTCTGCGAGCCGAATTCGATCAATTGGACGCGGAACGTCTGCGGGAGATTGTTGTCCGCCCGCGCCCAGCCGGCCGGCTCCCATCCGCCGTCGCCCTTCTCGAATCCCTCGCTGTAACTGATCGCCGGGATCGAGATGTCGTCGAGCATGAAGCCGGGGCGGGTGAGCGCGTCGTCGGTGACGTACTCGAAGCGCAGAAGGATCTTTTTCCCGGCATAGCCGCTGAGGTCAACCCGCTCGTCGATCCATTCGCCGTGATCGCCGCCGCCGCTGACGTCGGTGTAGCCCCAACCGTAATTGTTCCCGTTCGGGTCTGTGTCGGTGCCGGAAGGGGTCTTGAGCGTCGTCCAGCGTTCGCCGCCGTCGGTCGAGGCTTCGAGGTAAACGTAGTCGAAGTCGTTTTCGATCTCGTGCCACGCCCAGTAGTCGAGCGCGATCGGGCCGGTGGCATTGGTGAAATCGAAAGCGCGAGTCAGTGTCGTGTCGCTGTCGTCGTTGCGATTCGACAAGAACATATATCGTCCGCCGTGTGGATCGGTCGGGACGAGGCCGACGCGGAGCGAGCCGTCGAAGGTGAGCGTGTGCTTCCCATTGCACTGGATGCGAATGTAGTCGGCGCCGAACTCGTGGACGGTTCGCGCTTGCACGTCGGAGGGGCAGGAGTCGATCGTCTCGGTGTCCGAGGCTTTGGGCGCGGAAGCGTAATTGGCGTAGCCGTAGCGCCCGTCGCCGACCGACGTGTTGCCGAGATAGTTGGCGACCGTCCAATCGGCAAAGACGTCGCCGGCGGTGATCGGCTGGCCGGTGGCGGAGTCGGCGGCCTTCAAGTCGGCGAGCACGGCGCCCACGGCGCGCATCCCGTTCTCCGGGCGGGCGACGAGGTCTTTGGTCGCGTCTTCGCCGAAGCGGCTGAGGAAGTAGTCCATGAACAGGAACGCCGCGCCGTAGTTCGGCGTGGCTTCGCCGGGGTTCAGCGCCCAACTGGTGAGTTGCAGGTCGGGGTTGGCGATGAAAACGGAGTCGAAGCCGCCCGGGTCGTAGCCGTTGAGGAACGAGGCCAGTTCCGACGATCCCTCGTTCATCCACGTGTCTTCGTTGGCGTCGTGATACCAGTGGATCATGTGCTGGAACTCATGCGCCAGCACGCCGTTGGTGAAGTCGCTGCTCAAGTTCACGTTGTCAATGTTGATGTAGAACATCTCCTTCTCGTTCGAGTACTCGTGAACGAGGTGCGAGACTTCGTCTGCGCCGGAGAAGTAGCCGGCGATCGAGAAGCCGAGGTTGCCGGCGAAGAGCATGTAGAGATGCTCGTCGCTGTCCACTCCGGGCGACCATTCACTGCCGAAGAACTCGCGGTCTTTCGGGTACGTCTTGTCCTCGAAAGTATCCACCAGTCCTTTGAGATCCGACTTGTTGAACGATTTGCCTTTCTCGACGAAGGCGTAAACGTGCGGCGTCTCGTACCTCAGCACGGCGGCCACGGTGAAGTGATCGTGCGTGTCTTCGTTGCTGGCATTGAACACGACTTCGTCGCCGATTTTGTGGCTCGCCGGCGACTCGCTGACGACGACTGGCGCATTCTCGACGCCCTTCAGCCGCTTCGCCAGATCGTGCAAGTCGCGCCCCGGCACGGTCGCGTCGAGCAGCAATTGAAGTGTGTCTTGCGATTCGGGCGGCAGTGGCGTGCGGACGACGATCGGGGCGACGGTGGGTGTGGCGGTGTCGAAAACCGGCACCACCGCCGTTTGAAGGTCGGGACTGTTGGCGGCTCTGTAAAAAAGGAAACCAGAGACGGCGACGAGACAGATGCAACAGAAGACGAGGAAGGCGAGGATGAAGATGACGATCATGGCGGCGCGGTTGGACATGGGCGGTGGTCTCCGGGAGGCAGGGTCGGGGTATTATACTCGACGGGGAGGACCAGCGGATTTGGAGAATTGCGCGTTGGGGAGGGGGGAATACCAAAATTGATCTTTCGAGTCAGGCGCTATAAACTATCGGGGTAACCGTTCAGTCCGCCGCCAGGCCTTTACCACGAAGGCACGAAGACACGAAGGACCCAAAGAAAGCGTCGTGAAACTTGGTGTCTTTGTGTCGCCTGCCCCCGTGTTGTTGCGGGGGTGGTGGTTAGAAAGGGCCGCGTGACCTGAACGCTTACCTATCGGGCAAGTTCGAGTGGGATGACCGTTCTGTGTGGGCCTTGCCGAGAGGAGATTTGCGATGACTGAGTTTTCAAACCGCTGGCGCGATAATGGCGTGCGCGTTGTGCGGGGTGATCAAATGGATCCGAATACCCCGCAAACGCCTGGCATGACGCGCGCGGCGGCGGTCACTCGCGCTTCCGCAGGCGCGAGCAAGATTTGGGCAGGCACGGTGAATATTCAACCCAACGCAAAGACCGGCCCGCACCATCACGGCGAATTGGAAAGTGTGATCTATGTGGTGCGCGGGGAGGCGCGCATGCGTTGGGGCGAACGCCTGGAGTACACGGCCGTCGCGAAGGCCGGCGACTTTATCTACGTGCCTCCCTTTGTGCCGCATCAAGAACTGAACGCCAGCCCGGATGAGCCTCTTCAGTGCGTTCTGGTGCGTAACGATCAGGAACCGACTGTCGTAAATCTGGACATCGAAGCGGTCGAAGAGCCAGACGAAATTTACTGGGTTGATCCGCATCATCCACGCGTCTGAGGCTTCGATAGCCGGAAGGCCATCGGCAAAGACTTTGAGGAACTTGAGCAGATAGAAGAGTGCTATAATCTCAACTACCTCGGTCGGCGGAACCCGCAATGAATGAGACAGAATACGTCATTGATTTGAGTCCCGACGGCGAGGATCGCTACCGGCATTATCATCGCACCGAGGGGAAACAAGTATTGGAGTTTAGGATACAGTATGAGG
>JACQED010000414.1 GCA_016200785.1 Chloroflexota bacterium | reverse complement strand
GGCGTGCTGCGCGCCGTCGGGTGGCGGCGGCGGCGCGTCATCGGTTTGATCTTTGGCGAATCGCTCGTTCTCGCAATGCGCGGCGGCGTCCTCGGCATCCTCCTCGGCATCGGCCTCACGGCGCTGGCCCGCCTGTCGCCCGCCGTCGAGTCGCTTTTGAGCGGCGTTTTCACCCCGGCCATCTTCATTCAAGCAATCGTCACGGCTCTGCTATTGGGAACCGTCGGCGGCATTTATCCCGCATGGCGCGCGGCGCAACTCGCGCCGGTCGAAGCGATGCGCTACGAGAGTGGCGCCGGCGGCGCGCTCAGCCCTTTGTCGCAAAGGCTTGCCCGGATTCTCGGCAGCGACGCACTCCGGAATCTGTGGCGCAGGCCCGCCCGCACACTTGTCACCGTCGCCGGAATTGGGGTTGGCGTCGGCTTTGTCGTCGCACTCATTTCTATGACCGAGGGCTTCAAGATCGCGTTCAACCAACTGGCGGGCGCGGGCGAAGCGGATCTGTTTGCCGAACAGGCGAAGGCGGCTGACGTCTCGCTTTCCCAGATCGACGAGCGCATCGCCGATCGCATCGCGGCGCGGCCTGAGGTGGCGTCCGTCTCAAAATTGGTGATGGGAGTTTCCGCCGCTCCTGGCCTGCCTTACTTCATCGTGTTCGGAGCCGCTCCGGGCGAGGACTACATTCACCATTATCGTATCCGCGAGGGCCGCCTGTTTCAGCGTCCGGGCGAGATTGTGCTGGGGCGCTTCGCGGCGAACGGACTGAAGAAAACGGTGGGCGACTCGATGCGCGTCTCCGGCGCGAGTTACCGCATCGTGGGTATTTACGAAAACGGGTCGGCTTACGAAGACGCCGGCGGCGCAGTGTCGCTCAAAGACGCTCAGGGACTTTTCAACATGCGGCGCAAGATCTCTCTGCTGGGGATCAAGGTCGCCGAACCGGCGCGCGCCGACGAAATCGCCGGCCGCCTGCAAACTGATTTCCCCGGCATCTTCGTCACCCAATCCTCGGAGTTCGCCGACCGCATTCAGGATTTCGCAACGACCTACGCCATGCTCAACGCGCTGATTGCGCTTACGATGATCGTCGGCAGTATTGTGATGATGAATGTCATGCTGATGAGCGTCTTCGAGCGCACGCAGGAGATCGGCGTCCTGCGTGCGCTGGGCTGGCGGCGGCGGCGCGTGATTCGCATGGTGTTGGTCGAGTCTCTCGCCTTGAGCCTCTTGAGCTCGGCTCTCGGCATCGCCATCGGCGTAGGACTCAATTACCTGTTCATGCTCGAACCGACGCTGGGGCCGTTTCTCTCGCCGGTGTATTCGCCGGCCATGTTCGTGCAGGTCGTGATCCTCGCTCTGGCGCTCGGCGCGATCGGCGGAGTGTATCCGGCGTGGCGCGCCGCGAACCTGCGCCCGATTGAGGCCTTGAGGTATGAGTGAGGCGGGATGCTTGGAACGTGAGACGTGAGGCGTGAGATAGAACACACGACCGGCTGGAGGTGGAATCCAATGACCGACAAAAACATCGTAGTCGAAACGCGCGAGCTGACGAAAATCTATGGTGACGGCCACGAGGTGCGTGCGCTCGACGGGGTGAACCTCGTCGTGCGGCAGGGGGAGGTGATCGCCATTGTCGGGCCGTCCGGATCGGGCAAGTCCACTCTGCTCAATTTGCTCGGCGCGCTGGATCGCCCCACGGCCGGCGACGTGATCTTCAACGGCGCCTCGCTGGCGCAGGTGCGCGATCTAGACCGCTTCCGCAGTCAGACCGTCGGCTTCGTCTTCCAAACGCACAATCTGATCCCGACTTTGACTGCCCGCGAAAACGTCGAAGTGCCGATGTACGAAGCGGCGCTGAGCGCCTCGAAGCGCCGGGCGCGTGCGCAGGAACTTCTCGCGCTCGTCGGCCTTGGCGCACGGCTCAACTCTCTGCCCGGCCAATTGTCGGGCGGCGAACGCCAACGGGTCGCCATCGCCCGCTCGTTGGCCAACAACCCGGCGATCGTGCTGGCCGACGAGCCGACCGGCAACCTTGACTCGAAGACAACGGCAGAGACCATGAACCTGATTACCGAACTCAACCGGACACAGGGCACGACGCTGATCATCGTGACGCACAACGCGCAAGTGGCGCGCGAGACGCGCCGAGTGATCGCGCTCCGCGACGGGAAGATACAGCAGGATGCCGCCGTTAGGAGCGCGTTTGAGAGCGATCTGGTTGCCTTCAAGAACTCGGCACTGGGGCAGGCCATTCTCCGTAGCGATGGCTTGCCCGACTCGCTTCGGGACATCGCGCCGAAGTTGAGGGAATTACTCACCACAGTATGAGG
>JACQED010000024.1 GCA_016200785.1 Chloroflexota bacterium | reverse complement strand
GAGGAGCGGTCGCAATTTTTCCTCGACGGCAACTTCACCTTCAAGCTATTCAAGCCCTGGGCGCCGCTGTACTCCGCCCTGTCGCAGGACGTGAACGGCCTGCAAGTCGGCGCCAACTACGAATTCATCGCCAACGTTTTCGTCGACGTGGTGGACCACTACGGCGCCGGCGCGAAGGTGCCGCCGTCGAACGAGTCCGAGGGCGTGATTGTCCGCACCGGCGCCAGCCCGGTCGGCGCGGAATGGCGGAACGAGTCGCAGATCAACTATTCGCCGTCGTGGTCGGCGGGCAACACCTCGCCCTTCCACCAGACCTATCTCAGCCTGCACCAAACCTTCACCGCCACCGCGCCGCAGATGACCGTGTGGGTCGAAGTGATCTCCAAGTTCGGCTACGTCAACAACGGCTTCTTCATGGATCGATTCGAATTGTTCAATACGAGCAATCCAACGGGGGCCAGAGTGACGACCGTCTCCGGGTCGCCGGCCTCGGTTCCGGTGGCCGCCACGCCTGTCGCGTCGCCGACGCCGATTTCAACTGCGCCATCTCCGACGGCGACTCCTGCCGTGACGAGCGCGGACGCAACGACAACGGCGGCCAACCCGACCGCCACCGTCGCTCCGACGAGCACCGCCCCGCCGACTGCGACTCCCGCGCCGATCAAATACGTCGTCAAGCGAGGCGATACGCTTCGCGGCATCGCCCTCAAATTTGGGACGACGGTCTCGGCGCTCGTCGCCGTCAATCACATCGCCGATCCAAGCCGCATCTTCGTGGGCCGGACGCTGATCATCCCGGGCAGCGCGTCGAGTTCGCCCGGCGCGACCGCCCCGCCCGCCCCGCCCTCTGCCCCGACTGCGACTCGCTCGTCGCAGACAAGCTATGCCGTCCAGCCGGGCGACTCGCTGGGCGCGATCGCGCAGAAGTTCGGCATCACGACCTCTCTGCTGGCCGGGGCCAACGGCATCAGCAACGCCGACCGCATCTTTGTCGGACAAGTGCTGACCATCCCGCGCGCCCCGCGCACCTACACGGTGCAGGCCGGCGACACGCTCGGGGTAATCGCCGTCCGCTTCGGCACGACCGTCTCGGCTCTGCGCATCGCGAACAATCTGACAAATGCCAATATCATCTTCGCCGGACAGGTGTTGACGATTCCCTAGATGCGTAGCGGACAGATCATCCAACTCCGCAGGCGCGCGACGGGCGAGGTGATTCTCGCCCGTATGCGTTGGTGCTCGTCGTTCCTCTGCCGCCTGCGCGGGTTGACCTGGCGCGCCGGCCTCGCCCCCGACGAAGGCTTGGTGCTGGTGGAGGCCAAGGACTCACAGTTGGACGCTGCCATTCACATGTTCTTCGTCTTCTTCCCCATCGCGGCCATCTGGCTTGACAGCAATGGGCGAGTCGTGGATACTCGGCTGGCGCGGCCCTGGAGGCCGCTTTACGTTGCGCGCGCGCCAGCCCGCTACGTCGTCGAGGCCGCGCCCGCGCTGTTGGAGAAGATAAGCGTTGGGGAAGAACTGGACTTCGCGCCGTAGGACTCAAATTAACGCAACCCCGCAACTTCCGGCGGGGCAGGCGGCGCAAGGACGCAAAGACGCAAACGAAATATTTTTCCTGGCGTCTTGGCGACTCGGCGTCTTGGCGTTGAGAAAGTTGCTGCCCGCTTGTCTCTTAGGCTTTGCCCTAATCTTCGGCCCGGCCCGCGCTTCTTCCTCTTTCCTTCTTCCCCCTTCCGCCTTCGCTCAATCTTCCGGCCCTGCGTACGTCATCCAACCCGGCGACACACTGTTCGCCATCGCCCAACGCTTCGGCACGACGGTGGACGAACTGGAGGCGGCCAACCCCGGCGTCAATCCCAACGCGCTCATCGTCGGCGGGCGTTTGATCATCCCCGGCTTCCCCAACGTCAGCGGCACGTTGCAATTCCACGTAGTCGAGCTCGGCGAAACGCTCGACAGCATCGCGCGGCGATTCAGCATCGCTCGCGATGACCTCGTCCGCCTCAATCGCATCGTCAATCCGAAAGCGATCTACCTCGGCCAGTCCCTCGTTTACGCGCAAGGCAGCACGCCGCCGAAAACGCAAGGCGAGCGATTGCGCCTTTTGCCCGAGGGCGGCACGCTCGCCGCCTTCGCGGCGGCGGCCAATATGAATCCGTGGGCGCTGGCGACGCTCAACAGCCTCGCCAGCCCCGCGCTGACTCTCGACGGGCATCCGATCCTCATTCCCGATCCCGCCGTGTCGAACGGACTGCCCTGGCCCCTCACGTCGTTCAGTGTCAATCCGCCCGCCGGAACGCAAGGGCGAACACTCGAGATCAAAATCGAAGCGAGCCAGCCCATCACACTCACCGGCACGTTCGCCCAATTCGGCGCGGCGACGCCGTCCGCCGACGTCTCGCCCAGGGCGTGTCTCTATCCATTTCACACACTGCACTTTGCGACGGAAGCGGACGCGGCCGTCGCTCTGCAGGGCGTGTGTGCGCTGGCGGAGCCGGGCACTTATGAGATTTCGCTGACCGCGACAGACCAGGCCGGCAGCGGCGTTGATTTCTCTCAACTGATTCTGGTGACCGCGGGCAGTTACGCCAAAGAGGAATTGAGGGTGGCCCCCGAGACGCTGGACCCTGCGATCGTCCAGCCGGAGGTGGAGGCAGTGCGGGCGGTGGCGACGGGCTTCACGCCGACGCGGACGTGGGACGGCGTATTCAAAGCTCCATCGCAAGGCGACTTTCGCTCCTACTTCGGCACGCGGCGTTCGTACAACGGCGGGCCATTCGACTCATTCCACGGCGGGCTGGACTATTCCGGGCCGATCGGCACGCCGATTACCGCGCCCGCGCCGGGCGTCGTGGTGTTGGTCGAGCCGAACTTCAAAGTTTATGGTGGAGTGACATTCATCGATCACGGCTGGGGCGTTTACACCGGTTATCTTCATCAATCGAAAATCGAGGTCGCAGTAGGCGATCGCGTCAGCACGGGGCAGGAGATCGGCCAAGTCGGCAACACCGGCCGCGTCACCGGTCCGCACTTGCATTGGGAGGTGTGGGTCGGAGGCATACAGGTTGATCCGTTGGAATGGCTGGAACGTTCGTTCCCCTGAGACAGGCAGGCAATGTTGGGGAGACAAGGGGCGGGGCAGACTCACTCTTGCTCCCCTTCACTCTTCTCGCTCCCCTTCTCAAATTCCGCCACAATCTCCTCCGCCTCGACCAAACGGTCAACCGGAACCCACAACTCCACCCTCGCCATGTCGCCGACGGTGAAACCATAGGCCGTCGCGGCGCTCTCGCCGTAGACCAGCACCGGCAAGCTGGCCGCCTCCAGCATGGACTTGACGAGATTGGCTTGCAACATGCCAACTGCGGTGTAGACGCGGGCAAAATCGGTCGGGGGATTCATCGGCTTGACCT
>JACQED010000434.1 GCA_016200785.1 Chloroflexota bacterium | reverse complement strand
TGTCCGCGCCCATCCAGGCGCGAATGGAATCTGATTCGGTGAGCGCGGCCCAGACCTTTTCTATCGGGGCGGCGATTCTGAGTTTCTTTTCGACGACTTTCATAGCTGTCTATTCCTTCCTCGCTCAACTTCCAGCGGATTGCCTGCGGCGAAACGGAGAAGCGGATTCGGTCAGACGCTTGACTCGAAGACGGCCATTCGCTTTTCCGCTTTCTATCCGCTGGAAGTGGCCTTCGGCTCAGTCAGCGCGGGACAGTATTATTCGATGCTTGCACGGCGACCGTTTCGAGACAGGCGAGGGCCATTTGCCGGACGTGTTCGTTGACAAAATACCGGCTCAGTGTGTCGAGTGACAGGTAGCGTGCTCCGAACACCAGCCGCAGACAGCCGGGCGCGCCGCACAAGCACACGAAGGGCCGCGCCATGTCCCATTCGGTCGAGGGGTAAAAGTAGTTCAGTTCCTCGCCCGGCGCGATGTCGCGCACGGCGACGACGATCAGGTGGCGCGTATCTACGACCACGTTCGGAGCGCAACTGTGATTCAGATACGCCAGCATGCCGAGATCGTTGATGTGCTTGTCCGGGCCAATCTGGATCGTTTGGTAGGTCGGCTCGCTCACGATCTGATAATTGGCGATCCGATAGATCAACGCGCCGTTGCTGATCGCTTCTGTGGCGATCAGCCGCGCGCCGTAAGCGCTCCCGGATTGGGCTATGGTGAACATGTCTCCTCCTTAGAGATGTCAGTTTCTTACCAGAAACTTCCCTTGTCCTCTTGGCCCCACAAATCTCCCCTCCTCCACCATCACCTTCCCCCTCACAATCGTCATCACCGGCCACCCGCGCAGCTGGAAACCGTCGTAGGGCGTGTAATCCACGTGCTCGTGCAGAACTTGCGTGGAGAGAGTCACTTCCTTCGCCGGATCGAAGATCACGATGTCCGCATCCGCGCCCGGAGTCAGTGAGCCTTTCTTCGGATACAGCCCGAATATCTGCGCGGGCGCGGCACAGCATACTTCGACCCAACGGTTGAGCGAGAGGCGGCCCAAAGCGACGCCGAAGGTGTGAAGCAGTGACAGGCGCGACTCGATTCCCGGCAGGCCGTTAGGCATCTTGGTGAAGTCGTCCCGGCCAAGAATCTTCTGAGTCTCGTAGAAAAATGGGCAGTGGTCGGTGCCGACGCTCGACAGCCCGCCTCCGGCGAGATGCTTCCACAACACGGGCGGATTGTCGGCGGGGCGGAGGGGTGGGGAGCAGACGAACTTCGCGCCCTCGAAGCCGGGACGATCGAACTCGGCGTCGGTGAGGAGGAGATACTGCGGGCACGTCTCGCCGTACGCCCTTTGCCCGCGCCCTCTGGCGCGCGCCACGGCATCCGCGCCGCGCCCCGTCGAGACGTGAACGATAGCGAGGATGCCAGCGCGGCCCGGTCCGGCCGGCCTCCGCGAACCTCTGCCTCAGACGCTGAATGGAATAATGATTCTCGGCGTGGACGATGACGATCCCGCCGGCTCTGCCGACGGCCTCCAGCGCGGCCACCAGCGCCTCGTCATCCAGCCGGAAGCCCTCGTAAGTCGTATAGGCCTTGAACGACAAGCACCCGGCGCGAATGGCCTCCGGCACCTGAGCCAGCGTGTCTGCGTCGCCGGAGCGGATCGTCATGTGCAGGCCATAGTCAATCACCGAACTCTCGTCGGCTTGCGCGCGGCGTTTCTCCAGCCCGGCCAGCAGAGAGCCGTGCATTTCCGGCTCGACGAAATCAATGATGGTCGTCGTGCCGCCACAGGCCGCCGCAATCGTGCCGGACTCGAAGTCGTCGCTGGACATCGCCGTGCCCTGCAGCATTTCGAGATGCACGTGCGGATCGATTGCGCCGGGGAGGACGAGTTTGCCGGTCGCGTCAATCGTCTTCGCCCCGCGCAGATCGTTTCCGATGGCCGCGATCGTCTCGCCCCGGATGCCGATGTCGGCGCGATACGTTTCGGCGGGGGTAACCAATGTGCCGTTGTGGATGACGAGATCGTAGTCCATTACAGCCTTTCAAATCACGAAGGGCACGAATGGACGAATGACACGAATTCGCTGACTCCTTCGTGCCATTCGTCGAATTCGTGTTCAACCTCTGTCATTTCCGAATTCCAGCCCTTGACCACATTTTTTCGGCGGCCTTCTGGCACTCGGCGATCAATCCTGCCTCGTCAATGTTCATCATCTGACCACCGCGCACCGACACTTCGCCGTTCACAATCACCG
This sequence comes from Chloroflexota bacterium, assembly GCA_016200785.1. Classification (GTDB taxonomy): domain Bacteria; phylum Chloroflexota; class Anaerolineae; order Anaerolineales; family JACQED01; genus JACQED01. The sequence continues at coordinate 6,512 of JACQED010000434.1, read as the reverse complement.
TATCCACGTCGTTGCCGTTGGCATTATAGACCAGCGCCGACTGCGGCGAAAACACCGGCGACACGTGCGGTTTGCGCAGGTTGACGATGGTGATGTCGGCCAATGCGCCGGGCGCGAGTTGCCCGATCTGCCCGTCGAGGCCCATCGCTTTTGCTCCGCCGCCGTAGACCATCTCCAAAACGTCTTCGGGCAGCAGGGCCGTCGCGTCAAGCGTGCCGACCTTTTGCAGGCAGGCGGTGAACTTGAGCACTTCGAGCATATCCTGCGAATTGTTCGACCCCGGCCCGTCGGTGGCGAGCGCCGTCGGGATGCCGCGCTTGCACCACTCGGTGACGGCGGGTGTGCCGGAGGCCAGATACATGTTGCTCACCGCGCAGTGGACGATCGTGCTTCCGGCTGCGGCGATGCGATCCATTTCGTCGTCGTCGAGCCAGACGCAGTGAACGAGTTGCCAGCGTTCGTCGAGCACGCCGAGCTCGTCGAGCCAGCGGGCCGGGCGCGCGCCCGTTTCGTCGAGAGTCATTTTGACTTCTGGCTGGGTCTCTGCCAGGTGAATATGAACACCAACGTCCCATTCTTTGGCAAGCCGCGCAATGGTCTGCAACGTGTCGCCCCGGCAACCCCACGGGATCAGCGGGCCAAACTCGACGCGCACTCTGCCGCCGGCGCTGTGATTCCACACCCGGACGAGTCGCTCGGTTTCGCGGAGCACCTGCTCCGGAGTCTCCATGAATTTTGGATGATACGGATCGCGGTCGGCGTAACCGCGCGCCAATCGCGCTCGCACGCCGCTCCTGCGCGCGGCCTCGGCTACTGCGTCCATATTGCGCGGCGACGTTTGAACGTAATGCTGACTCAGAACGGAAGTCGCGCCGCATTTGAGATTCTCGACAAAGCCTATCATCGCGGCGAGATAGAAATCTTCCTCCGTCATCGCCAGCGCGCCGGGCCAGATGGCCGCTTCCAGCCAGCGCAGAAGCGGCTTATCGTCGGCCAATCCGCGCATGAACGTCTGGAAGAGGTGGGTGTGGGCATTGATCAGGCCAGGGATGACGACCTGGCCCTCGGCGGAGATGATCTCGCCAGCCTCCGAAGCAAGTCGCTCCGGCGCTTGTCCCGCGCCGACTTCGGCGATGCGGTCGCCGCGAAGGAATACGTAACCGGGCGTGAAAGTCGTGCGGGTCTCGCCGTTGCAGGGGATTACTGCGCCGTTCTGAATCAGAAGAGATGTCATGGTTGAGGTCGTCGCCCGCCGGCGATCGGTGTTAGGCGCAAGGCTTAGTACACCGGCAAATACCGGTCCAACTCCCACTGGCTCACATTGATGCGGTACTCATCCCATTCCTGAGTCCGGGCTTCGACGTAGCGGTCGAAGAGATGATCGCCCAGCGTCGCTTTGACCAGTTCGCTTCGTTTGAGTTCCTCGATCGCCTCGCCGAGCGAGCCGGGCATGGAAACGAGTTGGGCCAGCGCCGCCTCATCCAGATGATACAGGTTTTCTTCTTTCGGCTCCGGCACCGGCAGATCGCTACTAATTCCGTCCAGGCCGGCCTTCAGCATGACGGCGAACGCAAGGTACGGGTTGGCGCTCGGGTCGGGACAGCGGAGTTCGATGCGCGTCGCCGTCAGCACCCGCCCCGGGCTGACCTTCGGGACGCGAATGAGGGCCGAGCGGTTGACGCGCGCCCAACTGAGGTAAACCGGCGCTTCGTAGCCGGGTACGAGACGCTTGTAACTATTAACCAGTGGCGCAATGATCGCCGACAAACTTCGCGCATGCTTCAATTGTCCGGCGATGAACTTCTTCGCCAGTTGGCTAAGGCCATATTCGTCGTTCGGGTCGGCAAAGGAGTTCTTGCCGTCGCGCCAGAGGCTTTGGTGCGTGTGCATCCCGTTCCCGTTGATGCCCGCAACCGGCTTGGGCATGAACGTAGCGTACAACCCGTTGCGCTGAGCGATAGCTTTCATCGTGAGGCGCAGTGTCACCGCGTTGTCAGCCGTGCGCAGCGCGGCGTCGTACTTGAAATCAATCTCGTGTTGGCCTACGGCGACTTCGTGGTGCAAAGCCTCGACGGTGATCCCGAACGCTCCGAGCGCGGCGACCATCTGCCGCCTCACCGAGTGGGCGAGGTCCGTGCTCACGTCGAAATAGCCCGCCTGATCGTGAGGCGTGAGGGGGACGAGCGATCCGTCGGCATGTGGCTGGAAGAGGAAGAACTCCAACTCCGGGCCGGTGAAGTATTGATAGCCCAGCGCCGCCGCCTCAGCCAACGCTCGCTTGAGCACGTTGCGCGGGTCGCCGCTGAACGGCTCACCGCTGGGCAGATGAACGTCGGAGATGACGCGAGCGGTGGGCACGTCCATATCCCACGGGATCACCGCGAAGGTGTCGAGATCAGGATGCAAGAGCATGTCGCTTTCGGCGATGCGGGCGAAACCCTGAATGGAAGAACCGTCGAACCACAAGCCGTGATCGACGACCTCGGCCCACATCTCGACTGGGATGCCGACACTCTTGACCATGCCCATAATGTCGGTGAATTGCAGATTGATGAACTTGATCCCTTTGGTTTTGATCTGTTCTGCGACTTGCTTGACCTTTGCTGCATCGTGGTTCATGATGTTCTCCTCCAGTTGAGAATTCAATTGTCGCCTCCGGCGTTCGCGTAGCCAGTAGGATGTGGTACAAAAAACCAAAGTGGTGACTTAAAGTGAAAGAGGCTATGCGAATCAACCTCCCGATTGAATGAAACGAAAATTGTCCAGCGCCACTGGCGGCACTCGATGCGTCCCATAGAAACCCTGTAGCGTTCGCAGGTCTTTCCCCACACCGCTTACGCCGCGCAAGGCCGGCACGATTTTTTGATCGAAGCGCAAAGTCTGAACGGGGTAGGCCAACTCGCCGCGTTCCACCCACCACGCGCCATCACGCGTTGTTCCCGTCAGACCGCAATCGTGTTCGGAGACGAGATTGGTGTAGTGAAAGCGCGTCACGTAGAGTCCACAATCCATTTCACGGATTAAGTCGGACACGGACAGATCGCCGGGCGCGATGAAAAGATTCTCCGGCATCGGGCCGTCCCAATCGTCGTCGTCGTACGGTTGAGCGTGGCCGGTCGAACGTCGCCCCGGTTCTTTCGCCGCAGTGTGAGTATCGTATACAGGCTCCTGCGGCACGCCGGCACGCACAATGTCGACGCGTCGCTTCGGAACACCCTCACAGTCAAAGGCCGTCGGGAACCCTGCGGCGTCAAGGCCGTCGTCCCATATCGAGATCGCCGACGACAGCGAAGGCCGGCCCTGCCGGCCGTTCATCCAACTGCGGCCTTCCTGAACCGCCAGCGCCCCCATGCCGGCCTCGGCGAGCGACTCCAAGACGTCGAGCACCGCGTAAGCATCAAGCACTATAGGGTACTCGCCCGAACCGATCGGGCGCGGATTGCGGCTGAGGATCGCGCGCTCGACTGCTTCCAGGCATAGCGCCTCCGTGTCCACCTGCGCCAGCCGCCAGCCCGCGCCGTGGGCATAGCCCGATCCGAGGCCGTCCTGGACGACGAGAGTCAGTTCAACGGACGTCGCAGGATGATAGGCGAAGAGATCATTGGAATTGGCGACGGCGGTTTCGGCGGCATCGGTGCTGAACGCGCCAGAGGCAATCAGCCCGGCCCGCGCGGAATGTCCGCAGATCACGCCGATCGCTCGCGCCCGAAGTTCCGGCGATGCGCCGGCGACGGCTTCGTCCCACGCGTCAACTTCTCGCACAGCGGCGGGTTCCGGCAATCCGGCGAACTCGGGATTCTCCGGCTGGTGCGAGGCAATCTCGCACGCCTGATCGACGACGCGGGCGATGCCCGTGTCGGAAAGATCGTTGGTCGTGGCCGTCCCGACGCGCAAGCCAAACGCCGCGCGAATCTGCAGGGTCGCATCATTCTCCGCGACGTTCTGATGAATGACGTTGTTGGCGAACCGGGTGAGGGCCGAGCGGGTCGCTGTGAAAACCGCCTCGGTCTGGGAGGCGGTGGAGTGTGACAACGCGTTGAAGAGCGTTCGGCGGACTCGGTCGGGGCCAAGCATTGGTCTCAGGCAACGGTCTCTGGGCCGTCAGGCTGTTGAAGGCGAGACTTGTTAGTCGAGTCGTTCAGACCGATCTTATCGAAGACTGCAATGAGCTGCTTTGACCGAAGAGCAAGCGGTTCGTCGATTCTGCGCCTGGTCAGCTCGACGTACTTTGCCATTGTCTCGTAACCCGCATATTGGCGCTTCAGGCAATTGGCTACTTTCGGCGTCTGCCCGGAACCCACAAATGGATCGAGCACCACCTCACCTGGATACGAATACATCGTAATCAGGCGATACGGGATTTCTTCGGGGAACGGGCAGGGGTGATCCAGAAAATCGGGTGGCACTGGGGCAATGTGCCAGATGTTGTTGGCGACGTCCATCGTGAACAGGCGATTGATAGGATACCGAGCCTCGGCCTTGATCTCCTTGCCGCGATTCTGATAGATGGCCGGGCCGGGCTTGCGGAAGATGAGAATGTACTCGGTCATGATGTTGGGGTAGTAATAACCCGGATACGGCTGTTGAATAGTAACACCGGCGCGTTTCACGCCGGCAGTGGTTTTGTGCCAAATGATGTCCTGGTGGAATTCCCAGCCTTTCTGCGTGAGGCGCGCAGTTAGATCGAAAGGCACCGGGTAGTGCTTGCCCTCCAAGAGCACGGTGCCAATCACAGTCGCGCAAAATCCGCCCGGTTTGGTGACTCTCAGAACCTCCCCGAATACTTTATCGAGCCACTCAAGGTAGTTTGCGTATTCCGTGTAACCGTTGCCGTAGGCGCGCGTGCGGTAAGGCTTGCTCTTGTCAGAGGCATGGATGTCGTAATCTATCGCGTTCCAATAGGGCGGCGAAGTCACCGTAAGCGATATGCTGTTATCCCCTATCTCCGGCATTGATTCGCATGAATGCGAGAAGATCTGATTCATTTGACTTTCTCAGAAGCGGAAGGAAAGTTCGACACGTATTATACCCTTTGTCTGTGGTTGTGAACCCCGTGTGCCGCCTCATGCCACCGGCGTCGCCGCTGGACCGCGCAGTTGATACGCGTATTTTCCGACGAGCACGGCGCACATGCCGCCGCGCTGTGCGACGTTGACCACTTGCTTCTGCGACGCCCGGCCGAGGATCGCCACGCCGTACTTGGTGGGCGCGAAGCCCATCACGGTGTAGAACGGCTCGAAGCGCACCGACCCATCCAGCGCGACGACGGGGAACTCGGTCACGCTGATGCGGGCCAGCCGCTGTGCGACGAACGGGTCTTCGCCGGTGAGCGCCTCCTCGATGGCCGAGGCCCACTCGCCCTCGCCGACCGATGGGCCGATGATCACCCGGTCGCCGCCGTAAGATCGATTCGGCTTGAGCACGAGTTGATCCTGATTCTGGCGGATGTATTCGACCAGATCGATTGACTCACCTTCGGGGTTGGTCGTGCGCCGGTCGCCGACCAGCCGCGTCCACAGGACGTGCCGGCGAAAGTAGCGGCGCTCGTCGGCGGAGTAATACTTGGCGAACTGCGGGTCCGTGAGCACTTCCAAACAGGACTTGTGGTCGAAGTCGCCGGCCATTGACGAGACCATACGATTCTCGCGGAAGAGAATCTTCATCGGTTTGATGTCGAGGCCCTCGTCCTTCTCAAGTTCGATGAGATCGCGCACCTCGTAGTCGCGGTAACCGACGTCAACCCGCGTGTCCTCGTACCACACCTCGCCTTTCTTGACGTACAACTCGGCCGGATCGGCGTGGACGACGGTGAGACCGTGGTTCTTGCGGTAATACTCGGTGAGCACGGCCTGCTCGTTCGGCCCATCGCCGGCGTACTTAGGCTCGATGAAACACAAATTGCGCCCGGCGTGGCCGATGTTTTCCAGATGGTCAAGTATCTCCTGCAAGAACATTTCGCGCAGGTCGAGGCTGCCCCCGATGTCTACCTCGGGCGCCAATTCCTTCATCGCCGGCACGACGACCTTTTCGACCACGCGCTCGCAAGTCGGAATCAAGTGGATGCCTCCCACGCCGCACAGGTTCGACTCGACGAAGTTCAGCGAGTCTTTCCACATCGGAGAAGTGAATTCGACCATGGCATCCAGCCGCCCGAATACCGGGTGGCTTTCACGATGCGACGGGCCCCACGTATCCCACAGCCATTTCTCTTCGTCGGGCGAGAGGGGCACGACACTGCGGACAGCGAAATCCTGAATGTACAGATCGGGCAGGCGCTTGAGCGCGTTGAGAATGGCCAGCGAGACGACGTGGAAGTAGGCCAATTGATCGGGCATCACGCCGGCGGGGCGGAGGAGGACGTTGATCACCTCCACTTTGCCCTCGCGGAGATAGACCAAACCCTGTTCGCGCGCTTCGTCGGGCACACGGGCGGCGAGGTCTTTCAGTCGCTCTGGCGACATGAGGCTGAAAACCTGCCTCAGGCGGCTATCCAGGCTGAGTCCCTTGAGACC
>JACQED010000433.1 GCA_016200785.1 Chloroflexota bacterium | reverse complement strand
TGCGTTCGATGCGGTGAGACTACCCCGCGTTCTTGTGAACGAGGTACACCCCCGCCACCACGACCAACCCACCGATCAGCTGTTGCCACGTGACCGGCTCGCGGACAAGGAGCCAGGCGAACAGCGTCGCAATGGCCGGCATGCCGAGCAGAGTCGGCGACACAATTGCGGCCCGCAGGTGGCCCTGCGCGTGATTGATCGTGAGCCAGCCACCGATTTGCGTTACCAAACTCAGACCCATCAATGGCAGAAGGCTGCGCGGCTCGACCGCCAGCGGCATGCGAAGGACGAGGCTGATAGCGAGCAGAGCGGCGCAACTGCCGACGGCCGCGAACCAGAAGAACGATAGGGCGTCCAGCCGCGCCCGCCCGCGCTGCCCGATCAGGACATAGCCGGCAAAGAAGAAACTGGCGAAGAGAGCGAGTAGATCGCCCCGGCCCATTTGCAAACTGACCAGCGTTTGCACGCCGACGATGATGGCCGCGCCGGCGAGCGCGACGGCGAGGCCGAACCAGAACTTAAGCCCCAGCCGCTCACGGAGAAGAATCATCGCGCCGAGGCCGACCCAGAGCGGCGCGGTGTTCCCCAGGAGCGAGGCGTTGGCAATCGAGGTGTAAAACACCGACGTGTTCCACGCCGCCACGTCGCCCGCGAAAACCATCCCGGCCAGCACGGCGACGAAGGCACCTCGCCGCGTCCAGCCGGCGGGTTGCCCTCTGCGCCAAACGAGAACGCCGATGATCAGCACGGCGATCGTCATGCGATAAAGGCCCGCCACCGGCCCCGGCACGCCGGCCAGCCGCACGAAGATGCCCGACGATGAGACACAGCACGTCCCGATGGCGAGTGCGGCGTAGGCGCGCAGATCCGCCGATCGCGCGGCCTGACGATCGAGCGCTGGGACAGCCACAGCCTCTTGTGGCCGGGTGAGGTATTTTGCCACGGGCGGAATGCGCCTATGGCGCCGAATCTTTCGGCGGATGCAACGGCGATTGAGGGCCAGTGTCAGCGCGACGCGGACGGAGGGCATTGTAGAGCAAGAACAGGCCGGGAAGGATCAGGAAGATCACTGGCCAGAATTTTTCCAACGGGCCGAACGCCCCGACGACGAGGCCCATGCCCAGACAGGCCCCTGCCGGCCACACGGCCCAGGCCGTCGCGCCCTTGTAGCGCGCGCGGAGCAAATAGAGGAGGGCAAATGTCAACCCGAGGCCGACGAAGAACAGCGCCCCAATGGCCTCGCCGCGCAACCGCCCGGAGGCCAACGGCATAAGGCCGACGGTCGTCATGACGCCGGCCGGGATGATCGGCCACCACTGCCTGCGATCGACGGCGAACACGCTCCAAAATGCCGCAGCGATAGCCCACAGGAAGACACTGCCGCCTGCATTGCCGCTCAACCCGATTCGAGGCGAGAGCACCACGGCGGCCAGCCCGAGCAACACGAACGCGGGGATGAGAAACCACCACCCTCGGCCCTGAGTGAAATACGCGGCGAAGAACAACACTCCGCTGGCGGCGAAGATGACCGCCCACAGAGGCTCGGCCAGCTCGCCGAACACTTTGAAGTTCTCAGCCAGCAACAACAGTCCGATGACAATCAACAAAACGCCCCATACCACGGGGCCGCTTAACCGTTTCATCCTTGCCTCCGCTCGCCACAGTTTACCGCCCCGAGGCGGGGCGGTCAAGGGAAGTTCATCTGAATAACATGGGCTGTTCTTCTTTATGAGGCCCAGACTGCGATCACCATCCCCCCGGCGACGACTCCGACGAGGAGCCACGTGACGCCGCCTGCCCTCGCAGTGGCCGAGTAGAATAACCCAATCGAGGGGAGCATGACGGCGAGGAAGGCGATCAGTTGAAGCGCGAACTTGTGGCGTTTAGCGAATGACATACGCCGCTCCGAAAGTGACGATGCCGGTCAGCAGAACCAACAGCCCGCCGTAAACGATCATCCGCCGCATCACCAGCCCTTCGCTTCCGGCCAGCCCGGCGGTGCCTGCGCCGACGACGACTTTGGCCGGCGAAAGCACTGATCCGATCGCGCCGCCCGTCGTCTGGGCCGCGAGGATCAACGGCACACTAATCGAGAGCAGCTGCGCCGTGCGCATTTGCAGGACGGCGAACACGACGTTCGAGTTGGTGTTCGACCCGGTCATGAACGCGCCGAGCGCGCCGATGAACGGTGAGACGAACTGGAAGGCCGCGCCCACGCTGCCGGCCAACCCGCGCGCCAGCAGGTCGGTCATCCCCGCGTGCGCCATGATCGAGGCTGTGCCGACCATCGCCGCGATGCCGAGGCTGGAGCCGATCACCCCTTTGAGCGTGGCCGTGACGATGCGCCTCTTCGCGCCCGACTTGTAGCGGCCCGCTCGGGCATAAATGGCATACGCAATCACAGACGTGTAGAGCAGGATGGCTCCCGCATGGCCGAACACGCTGATGGGCCTTCCCGCCTCGGCCTGCGTGACGAAACCGAGCGAGGTCCTGACTTGAGGAAATTGAATCTTCAGGACGACCTGATTGAAGAAGTCGTGAACGGGAGGAACGAGTTGCACAAGAACGGTGATGACGACGAGGACGACGTAGCCCGAGAGAGCAAGCGCAATGTCTTGCGCATTCGGCCCGGTGCGTGGTGCGTGATGCGTGAGGGGTGACGCACGATCTGTGCGATACCAGCGCACTAGGAGAAAGCTAGCCAGCAGGCCGATCATGCCGCTGCCGAAGCCGGCGATGTTCCAGACGCCGACGACGGCCAGAAGGTATTGCACGGCGCTCATCGCAAAACCAATCGCAAGGATCGGCGCTATTACCCGCCGCACTGCGCTCCAGCCGCCGGCGACGTGGGCGCACATCGCGCCGCAACCGAGGCCGGTGAGGCCGAGCAGGATCGCGGCGGCCGGCGCGAGTTCCGAGCCGGGCAAATGAGTCGTCGCCAGCAGGGCTTGAAACGACGAGGCCAGCGAACCGAACGTCACCGACCACGCGTGGCCGATAGAGGGAATGACGACGGCGTCCACCGGCGCGAAACCGAGGCCGATCATCAATGGCGCGATGACGGCGATCGGCACGCCAAAGCCGCCGACGCCCTGCAGGAAAGACCCGAACGCCCACCCCATAATCAGCGCCTGCATCGCCCGGTCGGTGGTCAAGCGCGGCAGAGCCTCGCCGATCGAGTTCACCGCGCCGGCCTCGTTGGCAACCTCGAACAGCAGCAGCGCCGTCCAGATAATATACAGCACGTCGAGGGTGAGCAGAACGGCTTTGGCTTGAGCGAAGGCGATGAGATCGAGGCCCGCGCCGAAGCGAAGGACGGCGACGCCGAGCGCAAGAAACCAACCCGCCGCGCCCGCTCTGGCGGCGCTCCAGCGCGCGCCGATCATGAGAATGAGAACAAGCAAAATGGGAGAGAGGGCGAGGATCCAGGAGAACACATCCTTCAAGGCTTCCAGAAGCCGGATGCCATAGATAGCGCCGCTCGCGCCCGACATTCCGACGACGATTCTCAAAGCCGTCTCCTGTTCAGTGAATAGGGGTGATCGTCCGGCTTGGCCACGGCGGGCCGGAACGCCAAAGGTTTAGGAAGGAGGACGAGAAAGCTGGCGCGGGCTCCTTCCCGCCCTGAGAATTTCAGGCAGGAGAGTGCCAACGGGCCGCCGCCCGGCAAGAGGCATAGTTGCCGTCCCCCGCCCCGCCCGGTGCCCGCGACTGGGCGGGAAGAGAGAGGGTGCGCGGCCTTCCGGTCAAAAAAGGCGACCGGAAGGCCCTGGTTCGGGGAACGGCAGAAAAGGCCGGGGAAAAAGCCTGCCTATTTCTTCTTCTTGGCAGCTTTCTTGGCCGATTTCTTAGCGGCCTTCTTGGCCGGTTTCTTGGCGACCTTCTTGGCCGGTTTCCTGGCGACGGCCTTCTTGGCTGGCTTCTTCGCAGCCGGCTTGGGCGCCATCGGCTCGCTCGCGGGCGCGGGCATCGGCTCGGGCATGGCCGGGGCCGGCATAGGCTCAGGCATGGGCGGAGCGGGCGGGGTGGTGGGCATCGGTTGTTGTGCGGGCATCTCTTGCGTGGTCATGGTTGTCTCCTTTTGGGTTTGTTGAGTAGCACGGGCCGCCGGCGGCAGTTGCCGCCGGATTTGCTCGATGGAGATTTTGAGCGCTTGCCGGCAACGCGGGCAGTGTTCGACATGGTGAGTCGCGCCCGTGGCCTCGGCATTGGCCACGGCCGCGGCCATCGTCTCACGACTCAGATTGAACGCCCAACCGCAGCGGAAGCAACGTATCTGCATATCAGCCTCCTTCTTGACCGCCACAAATTAGCACGTTTTGCGCGAGAATGCAAATGCGCGAAGTGTGTGTCTGGGCCGTTTCGCTTGACAAATAGAGAATAGCGGCTAAAATCACCAACGCTTGCCGCAAAGCGGCGGTAAGAATCGATCACTCGCACCGGGTGGAATCTTCCCGGCGTTTTTGAAGCCATTGGCCTACCTGAAAGGAGATTCGTATGGCCCACACTCTTCCCTCCCTGCCCTATGCCTTCGATGCGCTCGAGCCGTACATTGACGCGCGCACGATGGAGATTCATTACGGCAAACATCACAACGCCTACGTAACAAACCTCAACAAGGCGCTTGAAGGTCAGGCCGATCTGGCGGCCATGAACGTGGAGAACTTGATCGCCCACCTCGACAAAGTCCCCGAGGCGGTGCGTACTGCCGTGCACAACAACGGCGGCGGGCATGCCAATCACTCGATGTTCTGGGGCCTGATGACCAAGGGCGGCGGCGGCGAGCCGACCGGCGATCTGGCTGACGCGATCAAGAAAGCCTTCGGCGACTTCGGCGCGTTCAAAGAGAAATTCTCCAATGCCGGCATGACGCGCTTCGGCAGTGGCTGGGCGTGGCTGGCGCTCGACAAGAACGGCGCGCTCACGGTGACCTCCACCCCCAACCAGGACAATCCGATCATGGAAGGCATGAAGCCGGTACTGGGGCTGGACGTGTGGGAGCACGCCTACTATCTGCTGTATCAAAACCGCCGCGCAGACTACATCGCCGCATGGTGGAACGTCGTCAACTGGAAGGCCGTGGCCGATCACTACGCCATGGCGAAGAAATAATAGTCGGCGAGGGGAATCCTAAATCCTTGAGCCGCCCGGGATTGGTCGCCCGTCCGGCTTACCACTTTGGAGGCCCATTCTATGACCCACATCATTACGAGTCTGTGCTTGCGTGACAGTTCGTGCGTCGAGGTCTGCCCGGTCGAGTGCATCATCCCCGGCAAGCCCGAGAGCGAGTGGCCGTGGTTCTACATTGACCCGGACACCTGCATCGACTGCGGCGCATGCATCCCCGAATGCCCCTACGAGGCCATCTTCCCCGAAGATGAAGTTCCCTCAGCCTACACGGCCAAGGGCGGCGAATACCAGGCCCGCGTGGGAGAGTTCACCGAACACTACGAGGGCAAGAACGACAAGGGTGAACCCGTCGTGCTCGACTGCACTCGCCAGTTGCAAGCCGGCGAGGTAGTCGATCTGACGCCCGACACCCCGCCCAACTACGACTTCTTCAAAAAGGGGCCGGGCTACTCCGCCGCCGGCAAATAGAAGCGCCGTCAGGCACAATGACAGCGTGCCTGATCCGAGAACCTTCCGGCGCTGTGCGATCCGCGCCAAACGGAGACCAACGAGGGAGCCCGAAGGCCCCCTCGTATTTTTTTTGACCCTCTCAGTTAAGAGATTGCCATGGCTGAAACTTATCGAACCGAAAGAGACTCGCTTGGCGAACTGCAAGTACCTGCCGGCGCACTGTATGGCGTACAAACTCAGCGCGCCGTTCTCAACTTCCCGATCTCCGGCATGCGCCCGTGGCGCGCGTTCATCTGGAGTATGGCGGCGATCAAGCGCGCCGCCGCCGAGGTCAACCGCGACCTGGGCTTGCTCGATGCTGATAAAGCCAATGCCATCGTCGAGGCCGCACGCGAAGTCATGGACGGCCGATGGGACAGCCAGTTCGTCGTCGACCCGATTCAGGCCGGCGCGGGCACCTCGCACAACATGAACACGAACGAAGTGCTTGCCAACCTCGCCACCGAAAAACTGGGCGGCGCGCGCGGCAAGTACATCGTCGGCCCCAACGATCACGTCAACATGGCGCAGTCCACCAACGACACGATCCCCACCGCAATCCGGCTGGGTTGCCTGTGGCGGGTGGATGAACTCGTCAATGCATTGGACGACCTCGCTGCCGCATTGCAGGCCAAGGCCGTCGAGTTCGACGACGTAGTAAAATCGGGCCGCACCCACTTGCAGGATGCCGTGCCGATTCGCCTCGGCCAGGAATTCGGCGGCTACGCCAAAACCGTCCGCCGCGCCATTGAGAAAATTCAGCTTGCAGCGGAACCGCTCAAACGGCTGGGCATCGGTGGGACAGCAACCGGGACGGGCCTGAACGCCCACCCGGAC